>WAPY01000092.1 GCA_015520525.1 Candidatus Woesearchaeota archaeon | reverse complement strand
AGGCTCATACTTTGATGTGAATTCAAACTCTATTTCTAAAGCTTTGTCTCCCTTGGCAGTTACTAATTTCGCTTCGTTTATGTTTGTGATTCTTATGTTGTTGTTTATATCAATTCTTCCGGCAGTTTCTCCTAAACGGTCCGCAACTAATTTTGTGAAATTTATTCCTACAATCATTTTTTCACCTAACCTTAGGTTGAATTGGTCCTTTATAAAGATTTGCTTTGTTTTAATCAGTAAATTTAAAAAAGACTTTTTCATTCGGATATGTTATGATTGAAGAATCTAATACCAAGAATACAAAGTTAATAATTCTGCTTGTCATATTCTTTTCATTGTTCTTCGCAGTCTTAAACTTCTTGTCCCTGTATGTTGAACGCAACTACACTGCAACATGCCCGAATGCTCTTCCGCTAACAGTTGTTGTCAACATTCTGATTGCAGGTTCTATACTGTCGGGAGCTTTTGTAACCTTATTCTTCATCAATAAATCATCGCATAAGAGGAAAGAAGTTCACAAAGATACTATGCTTACATTGAACTTTCTTGAGAGAGACGAACGCATTATACTTAAATTACTCGTTGATAATATGGGAGCCGCCTCCCAGTCAAAACTTGTTAAACTTTCTGGGATGAATAAGGTGAAGGTGGCGAGAATTCTGCGCAGGTTGGAGCTTAAAGGAGTTATACTTAGAACACCATACGGCAACACAAACAAGGTTGAGCTTGTTCAGGGATTGAAAGAACTGTTCAACTGCGAGGTATGTTCTAAATAGGTTTCAAAAAATGAAACCTAATTTTAAATACTGTTTCATCCTGTTTTAACTTATGGAAATTCAAAAAAGAAATTGGGTTTGCTTGGTTAGTTTAGTTTTTGTTTTTTCTCTGCTCTTTTCTTTATCAACTCAAGCTTCCTTCAACAATTCCCAAAATCAAATCTCATTTAACTTTATAAAAGGCCATGCGAATATATACTTTTTCTGGCAGGAGGG
Organism: Candidatus Woesearchaeota archaeon; assembly: GCA_015520525.1. Lineage (GTDB taxonomy): Archaea > Nanobdellota > Nanobdellia > Woesearchaeales > WAPY01 > WAPY01. Next base: position 2,022 of record WAPY01000092.1, on the reverse strand, counting down.
CTGTCCTCATTGTGCTTTAGAAGAATCCTTCCTTCAGGAATTGTCTCAGAAATACCCAATTAATATTTACTCATTTGAGATTAGGAATAATCATTCAAATCAGAGGCTTTACCTTGAAGCTTGTAAAGTGTTCGATTTAAAACAGTTTGCCACGCCTACAACTTTCATAGGTTCTGAGCAGGTTATTGGGTTTATGAATGATTCTTATTTCAGGAATCAAATAAAAGATTATGTTGTTGATTGCATATCTTATGGTTGTGAGGACAAACTTTACAACCTGTTCAAAAATTTCTCTCCCTCTATAAGATTTCAGCAGGATAATATGTCCTATTCCTGCTCCGGAGAATCTTCATGCTCCATGAACTCTTCAACATTTGCTAATTCATTTGACAGTAATTTGAGCAGTAGCCAAAATACTTCTGATTTTATTGTTGTTCCTTTATTGGGGAAGCTTAGAATCTCAAAAATTTCTCTGCCAATATTTACAATAGTTATAGCAGGATTGGACAGTTTCAATCCATGCGCTATGTGGGTTCTCACCTTTTTACTAACTCTTCTGATTTATTCAGAGTCACGGAAGAAGATGCTGTTTGTCGGCCTCATTTTTGTCTTCGCTTCTGCTTTTATTTATTTCCTGTTCATGACCGCTTGGCTCAATCTATTCTTGCTTATAGGTTACACATACCTGCTGAGAATTTTGGTGGGGATTGTAGCTGTTCTCATGGGAGTCGTTGATTTGAAGGACAGCTTTTGGTTCAAGAAAGGATTGTCTTTTACAATACCTGATTCCGTAAAACCTAAGCTGTTTAAGAAAATGAGAAAGATTGTAAAGGATGTTAAGTATTCTGAACTCATCTCCCTATCAGTTGTTGTTGGAACAATAACCTTAGCGGTAACAGCGAATCTTGTTGAGTTTGCCTGCACTGCAGGTTTCCCAGCGATTTATACAAGAGTCCTAACTTTAAGGCATTTGCCTCTCTTAACTTATTATTTGTATCTTATCGTTTATAATATTATTTATGTTGTTCCTTTGCTCGTTATTGTTTTGGTGTTCTCACTAACCTTAGGGGCTCACAAGTTTAGCGAGCGTTCAGGAAGAATTATGAAATTTATTGGAGGATTGTTGATGCTCATACTTGGCTTGCTGTTGATTTTCAAGCCTGATATATTGATATTGAGGTGAAACTATGAAGTATAAACAATTTGATTTTCCGGATGAGTTATTGTATAACAAGGATTACTCTTGGGTTAAGCTGGATAAGGATGGCTCTGCGACTGTTGGTGTTACAGATTTAGGAGCTAAACTTGTTAAACAGTTTGTTTTTGTTAATCTTCCGAAGTTGGGCGGTGTTAAACAGGGAGAGGTGTATGTCTCTCTTGAATCTATCAAGTGGAGCGGCCATTTGAAGAGTCCTGTTTCTGGCAGGATTGTTAAGGTTAACGCAAATTTGATTGATTCTCCTGAGTTGATAAACCAAGACCCTTACGGCAAAGGATGGATAATGAAAGTAGAAATATCTAATCCTCAAGAGTTGAAATCCCTGCTCTCTTCAAAAGATATTGTTAATTGGTTGAATCAAAATAAGGAGGTGTTTTGAATGGAAAATTTCAAGGAACTATTAAATGAAATTGGGAACAATATGAAATATTTTGATGAGAAAAATCCTCATCTGATAAACAGCTTCTTCAAGTTTATGTCTCACTGCGAGGCGAGCAATAAACTCAGTGACAAAACTAAAGAGCTAATTGCAGTTTCCTTGGCTGTAAATCAAAAGTGCAAGTATTGTATAGCTTTTCATGTTAAGAAATGCCTAGACTTAGGCATAAGTGAAGAGGAAATCTTAGAAGCTGCTTGGGTTTCCGTGCTTATGGGCGGGGGGCCGTCCCTAATGTATCTTCAGTTAGTTAAAGAAGCGGTTGAACAGTTAAGAAAGGTTGATTAGTAATATTGATTAATTAATGAGTGGTTCATAACTTATTTAAAAGAAAGCTTACATTTTATTTTCAGGTGATAATATGAAG
>WAPY01000091.1 GCA_015520525.1 Candidatus Woesearchaeota archaeon | reverse complement strand
CCTTATGCCTGTTTACTGCCTAAAGAGATGATGGAGAATAAATTTTATTACAACTGGATAAGCAATGTTGTAAGAGGAGAATTTAAGAGATATAATCCAAGCCTTGAAGATAAAACTGACTTTTTCGTGAAAACCTGCGTCCGAGAGAAGATAAATCCTCTTCTGGTTTTATTCATGTATAAACAGGAATCTTCATATGGAACTAAGGGAGTGGCGACTTTAACAAAAAGCATAGGCAACGAGAGAGGAATCGGTCCGGCAGGCTCTTACTTTGGATTTGCAGCATATAATAACATGAGCGAAGCCCTCAACGCAACCATAAAGAATATGAAAAGATTAATCTCATCAGGTTACACTTCAATAAATCAACTTATAAGCAAGTGGGCTCCAAGCACAGAAAACGACACGAACGCATATGTTAAGTCTTTAATCATAGGAATTTACAATCAAGTAAACACAGCGAATAAAAGAACAAGGTAAAATTAAAAATAAAAACAAAAGAATAACAAAATATCTTTACTCTCCGAGGTTCTTTCCTTCCAAAGCCTGCTTTATCTGATCAACAGCCATATCTTCTGGGTAACCGCCAACATAACTTCCCTTATCGTTGATAACAGTCTTTGGAACTCCCATAACTTTAAACTTATTGCTCCACTCAGGGAACTCAGAAGCTTCAATAACCTGCCCTGTAACCTTATCAGAGTACATGGCATACCTAAATGCTATTGAAGCTGATGTTGGACAGTGCGGGCAGGTTGGAGTGACAAACACATTCATCTTTATGGGACTATCAAGTGAATCCAAGAAAGCTTTGGATTTCTCTGTTAATCCCGGGTCATTGTTTGATGCTCTGACTATTGTATCCAAAAGGTTTGCGAACTCATAACCTGATGGAATCCCATAGTAAACAATCTTTCCCTTTATGTTCTTGTTCATGAGTAGGACCGCAGGAGCATCTTCCAATCCTAAAACCTTAGCTTCCTTATCATCTTGAGTATACTGTGTAAGTTTCAGATGCTCATTCAAACCCACAAGCTCGGACAACAATTCTTTTATCTGAGCGTTCAATGGACTATCCTTATCAACATAAACTATGTTAACATCTTCCTTCATCTTTGACAGGATTTCCTTAACTTGTTGTTTTGTACCTTCATCTAAAATCATAAAAAACACCTCCAAATTTTGTTTTTAGAAAAAGTTTAGGCTTTCCCTTTTAAAGCTTTTGTTTTTGTGAAGAGAATTCGTAATATATTAAATTTCCTTCCAAATTATATTTTTTCTCAAAATTTAGACGCTCAAAGGTCATATCATAAAGAGGGAAAGTGTTCTTTAATGAAAATCCAGGTCTTCCTTTAGAAGGATGCATATTACTAGGCAATCCTCTGATTAAATCAACTTTAGCCGCAGCATATTTCAAAAGCAAGTCAATGCTGTGAACTGCCCAATAAGGAGTCATTCCCGCATTTTTAAGGGATTCTCTCAACTCATTGATTGCTGCTTTATCCTTTCCTTGAATATTCACTATAGACATTACAGTCTTATTTTTCTCATAATGAAAATTAACTCCAATTCTGGACGCTTTTTTTCCATTAAGAGATATAATTGGGCAGATCCACAAAGCCTCGGGTAGCACTTCTTTCTTATCTTTTAATTTGCAGGTTATGTCCCGACCAACTAAATCGCCTATTGTTTTATTTGCTATTAAAGCCAGGCCTATCTCAAAATTATCAAGAGCCCTTTCCACCGCAAGTTCTGAACGAAAAAGGGCGTTAACCGATGAACAATAAGAAGAAGAACGAGCTTCGCTGAATAATTTGTTAAAATTTGGGATGGCAGTTTTCAATTTTATAAAACGTTCAGCCAAATAAAAATTAGCTGGATCATAATGCTTTAATAATTTTATTTCCGTATCCACAACCTCAGATAACATTTATCTCGGGAAAAATTCTTAAAATATAAAAGTTGCTATTCTTAATTCATTAATGATAAAAACCTATTACCAAAAGATTTAATTAGAATCTGCTTCCTTACTTGTCTTATGGAAGAGAATTTTTTCAACAAGAAGTTCGTATACGCTGTTGTAGGAGCGTCCAACAACAGAGAAAAGTATGGATTTAAGGTTTTCAAGGACTTGAAGGACTCGGGCTTCAAAGTAATACCAATTAATCCTCATGAAAAGGATATTTTAGGTGTGAAAGTTTACAAGAGCCTCTCCAGTATTAAAGAGCGTGTGGATGTTGTTGTGACAGTGGTTCCGCCTAAGATTACAGAGGAGATAGTCAAAGAATGCTTTAAGTTGGGGATAAACAAAGTTTGGATGCAACCCGGCTCAGAGGATAAGGAGGCAATTGATTTCTGCAGGAAGCATAAC
>WAPY01000090.1 GCA_015520525.1 Candidatus Woesearchaeota archaeon | reverse complement strand
GTTCATCAAAGCTTGAGATGTCAAAAAATTGGCAGAAGATATTTTAGAATATATTTCACATAGAACAAAAGAGAAGATATAGATAAAGGAGTAAGGTTTGAAACATAAGATTCAAAGAAGTAAAATCTTTTTAAATCAAACAAACAAAGGTAGAAACAATAAAAATAAGATGAAGGTGTCGCAAATGATTTCTAAGATTAAGAAAAGAAACGGACAAATCGTCAAATTTGAACAAAGCAAGATTACAAACGCTGTTCTGAAGGCAACAGAAGATTTAAACAAGAAAAATGAAAAATTCGCCAAGGACATAAGTGATAGAGTCGTTAAAAAACTTGAGAAGGAGATGAATGAAGACAAGATTGGAATTCCAACCGTTGAACATATTCAAGATTTAGTTGAGCAGGAGCTTGTGAACGCAAAAGCCTACGATGTGGCAAAACAATACATCCTGTACAGGCAACAACACGCAGAATTAAGGGACATGAAAAGCCTGCTTTCAAATGTTAAAATAATAGAGGACTACTTAAATTTAATGGATTGGAGAGTGAAGGAAAACGCAAATATGACATACTCCCTCCAAGGATTAAACTTTCACATATCATCAATTGTGACATCAGAATATTGGTTAAATAAGGTATATACACCTCAAATGAAGAAAGCACACCTTGACGGAGACTTCCACATACATGACTTAGGAGAACTAAGCGTCTACTGTGTGGGTTGGGACCTAAAAGATCTCCTTATGACAGGATTCAGGGGGGTTCCAGGAAAACTAGCATCAAAACCAGCGAAGCACCTAAGAACTGCATTAGGACAAATAATAAACTTCTTTTACACACTGCAAGGGGAGTCAGCGGGAGCACAGGCCTTCTCAAACTTCGACACACTACTTGCTCCTTTCATAAGATACGACAACTTAACATACAAACAGGTGAAGCAGGCGTTCCAAGAGTTTATGTTCAACATAAATGTGCCTACAAGAGTTGGATTCCAAACACCCTTCACAAACTTAAGCTTTGATTTGAGAGTTCCAGAGTTCATGAAGAACGAGCCGGTTGTCATAGGAGGAAAATTAATGGACAAAACATACGGAGACTTCCAGCATGAGATGGACATACTAAACCAAGCGTTCGCAGAGGTTATGGAGGAAGGAGACGCTGACGGTAGAGTCTTCACATTCCCAATACCAACATACAGCATAACGAAAAACTTCGATTGGGAAAATCCTGTTTACAACAAAATTTGGGGAATGACAGCAAAGTATGGAATTCCATACTTCTCAAACTTCGTCAATTCAGACCTAAACCCAGAAGATGTAAGGTCAATGTGCTGCCACCTCAGATTAGACAAGAGAGAATTAAAGAAGAGAGGAGGCGGTTTATTTGGAGCAAATCCCCTAACTGGAAGCATAGGGGTTGTAACAATAAACATGCCAAGAATAGGTTACTTAGCAAAGGATGAGAAGGACTTCTTTGAGAGACTTGACAGAATAATGAATCTTGCGAAAGAAAGCTTGGAGATAAAAAGAGACCTGCTTGAGAAACTAACAGAAAAAGGATTATACCCCTACTCAAAGTTCTACTTAAGAAACATAAAATTAGCGTTCGGACATTACTGGCAGAACCACTTCTCAACAATAGGCCTCGTCGGTCTGAATGAAGCGGTTATGAACCTGCTCGGCGTAACAATAGGAGACCAGAAAGGAAAGGAATTCGGCGAGAAAGTTTTGACATACATGAGAAACAGACTAGCTGACTTCCAAGAGGAAACAGGAAACATATACAACCTTGAGGCAACACCCGCAGAAGGAACTTCATACAGACTAGCAAGACTTGATAAAAAGAAATATCCAGATATTATAGTAGCGAACAACAAAGCAGTGGAGAACGGAGCAGAACCTTACTACACAAACTCAAGCATGCTTCCTGTAAACTTCACAGACGACCTGTTCGAAGCTTTAAGACTTCAGGATAAACTCCAAACATTATACACCGGAGGAACAGTATTTCACACTTACTTAGGAGAAACACAGCCGACGCCGGAATCAGTGAGAAATTTAGTGAGGAAAATATGCGAGAATTTCAGCCTACCCTACTTTACAATAACACCAACATTCAGCGTCTGCCCAATACACGGCTACATATTTGGAGAACACAAATACTGCCCGAAATGCGAAGCGGAAGGAAGACAGACAAAGTGCGAAGTTTATTCAAGAGTTGTAGGATATCTAAGACCGGTTGAGCAGTGGAACAACGGCAAGCAGGAAGAGTTCAAACAGAGAAGCATGTTCGACAAAGTCATAGTAAAAGTAAAAAATAAAGAGTGAAAATGCTCATAGGCGGATTTCAGAAGCAGAGTTTAATAGACTACCCGGGGAAGATATGCTCAATCGTATTCACGATTGGGTGCAACTTCCGATGCCCTTACTGCCACAATTCAGAGTTAGTCCTTCCAGAAAAAATAAGAGAGATAATGAGAATAAGAGAAGAAGAGATTCTTAATTACATTGAGAAGAACAAGCTTCTGCTGGATGCTGTTGAGATCACGGGTGGCGAACCAACACTCCAAAAGGACCTCAAAGAGTTCATAAAGAAGATAAAGGACAAGGGACTACTTGTAAAGCTGGACTCAAACGGGACAAATCCAAAGTTGATAAAAGAATTAATCGACGAGAAGTTAATAGATTATTATGCAATGGACATAAAGGCGCCGTTGGAGTTTGAAAAATATAATAAAATTGTGGGAGGAGTACTGAACAGAGAGATGTTTGAGAACATAAAAGAAACAATTAAGATAGTGATAAATTCTGATATTGATTATGAGTTTAGAACAACAGCAATAAAAGGATTTCACACGAAAGAGGACTTCAAGAGAATATGCGAATACATTAAAGGGGCAAAAAAGTATGTGCTTCAAACATTCAACCCGGAGAACACATTATCAGAGGAAATGCACAAGTATAAACCTTTCACAGAAGAAGAGTATGAAGAGATAATTAAAG
>WAPY01000089.1 GCA_015520525.1 Candidatus Woesearchaeota archaeon | reverse complement strand
AAACCAACCTTCAATATAAACAGGGATATAATTATTGTCGTTGCTCCCTCCACATATTTTATGTTGAAATAAGATAATAATATTGCTAAGAACACTAATGATGCGGATATAACATCCAACAGCCTTTCTTTTCCATTTGCTATTAAGGATTGTGATTTTATCTTCTCTCCAGTTCTTATTGTTATCTTTGACACGAAGTAAGAGGTTATTACAGCTGTTAGCGCTGTTAATAGTGCGAGCATGGGCATTCTTGTTGAGCTTGGCGTTTTCATCCGGTTGAATCCGTCTATCATCAACCCGACTGCTCCAATAATTATTAAAGCTGCGACGATTAAGGCAGATAAATTTTCTGCTTTGTAATAACCATACGGAAACCTCTTGTTCTCCTTCTTCTGTGCTATCTTTAATCCAATTAATGATACTAACGCTGTTAAAAGGTCCGAACTGCTGTGGAGTGCGTCGCTTATTAACACTAAGCTGTTAGTTAGCAATCCTACAATTAATTTTAGTAAAGATAATATCAACGATGAAAGAGTGAGAAGGTTTGCCGCTCTCACCCCTTCTCTTAATTTGTTTAATTCGTCCATCTTCCGCCTCTTCCTCCAAATCTTCTTCCTATGCCCAGTCCTCTTCCTTGTCCAAAGCCAGCTCCTCTTCCTTGGCCTCTGCCTAATCCAAGTCCTGGTCCTCTCATTGGAGTTGTTAATTCTGATATCCTGTTGTTTTTAAGAGCTTGAACCGCTTCTCTTATACTCCCTGATGCTTGGTATATTTTAATCCCTAATCCTCTCAGAGCGCTGGCTGCGTTGGGGCCTATTGTGTTTGTTATTACTGCTTCTGCTCCTTCGTTGGCTATTAACTCCGCTGTTGCGTAGCCTACTCCCCTGCCTACAACATAAGGGTTTTTTATAGCTCTTGCTTCTAAGCTTTGTGAATCAACTATTACAAAATATGGTGCTCTTGCGAATGTTGGGCTTATTGCCCCATCAATATCTTGTCCTGTGCTAGGTATTGCGATTTTCATTTTTCCTCCATTTATTCTTATTTGTTTTTTATTTCATAACTTTTATTATTCTCTCAGTCATGAGTCCCTGAAGTATGGATAGGACTGCCATGACTGTTAGTAATGTTAATGAGTAAAACCAACCAAAATAAAATATGAGTAATGGAAGCCACGCAGGTTTTATTCCCCTGTTGTACAAGAATGTTGCCAAGTATCTGTCTTTAACTCCGTTCTTCCTTAATTCTTTCATTAAAGGATACCACACATACATTGGTCCGGTGGATATTATGCCTGCAATTATAGCAATCAACCATCCTTTTAACCCGGACTCTTCTCCCATATACTTTCTCAGAAATTCCTTGTTGATGAAGTAATATATTAACAGCATTATTGCGTAAACAAATATGAAGATTGGTATTAATCTCAACAGGAGTTTGATAAAGAATTTCAGCACGACCATGCTTTTGTTTGGAAAGAACTGAATCAGCACAAGGTACAGTAATACGACTAAAATCAGGAAGTATAATCTTCCTTTGCTGTTCTTCTTTTTCCTCATTTGATTTTTGTTGTTCTCTCTCATCTTTACCTCAAAAGATTCTTATAATGGCGACGGTTATTATTGCCACAATTATTGATATTATGAACGCGCTCACATTTCTTGCTATTGCGAATTTCTTTCCCAGCATAGCAGATTCAACAGGGTATATTAACAATCCGACAGTTGTCCATGCTGCTATGAAAGCAGTTACAGCCACTAAACTTATTCCTTTTATCAAAAAGCCCTTTCCCAGTATGTAAGAGGTTACTGGATTTCCTGCGAGCACGCTTCCGAGCAAGGCACCTACTAGCGGGTCTGTTATATAATTTCCGCTGAACAAGTGTATATATGCTTCTTTCGGCACTAAAACATCAAACATGCTTATTAGCAGTAATACTCCTGTAAGCATAGGAATCATCTCTGCAAGCCCCTTCAATGATTTTCTGTTTGCTTCCTTTATCCTTTCAATTGTTTTAGGTTTCATTTGTTGTTTCTCTTTTGTTTTTTATTATCCTAAAATTTCCTCCTTCAACTCTTAGGGCTTTTCCGTTTGTTATGAAATCAGCGACTTTTGACAGTGCACTGCTGAGTATTCTTTGAAATGTTGATCTTGATATGTTCATCTTCTTTGCTGCGTTCTCTTGGTCCAAATTTTCAACATACTTTAACCTTATGGCTTCAGCTTCCTCGTAGTTTATCATTACTTCTTCTAATTCTCTTATTGGAACTCCTGCCGGTTTGAAGTATTTCACGTTTGGGTTAAATCTTACAAACCTTAACCTCTTAGGCCTCATATGTTATGGGTATATGCTCATAACTATTTAAAGGTTTCCATTTAAAAACCTACAAAATAAGAATTAAAGAAATAGTTTAATCGCCCCTTGGAGCGAGAATAAAGCTTAAGCTTACCTTATTTAATTCTGTGTATGTCAGCTTCAAAGGATAATCTGTTTTGAACTCAACCTCCACTGTGTCGCTTATCTTTGAGCCCGCAATCATCTTCTTCAAATATTCTATTGAGTACCTTGCTTTTACCATGTCTTCTTGAACGGAAATCTTTGTTTTGTCGTCTGGTTTTAGCTCTATACTGACATTGTTCAAGTCGCCCTTTGAAATTATTGTGAACTTTGATTTCTCAGCTACGAACATAACAACATCTGAAACTATGCTTGCGTCTTCTATTGCTTCGTTCAAAAGGTCTGACTGCATTGTTATGCTTGCTGTGAATGTTAATTGAGGTATCTTCTGCTCTCCTTCGTCAAGGTCAATTATTGGCAGTGAGAATCTCCTCTTTGTTCTTCCTTGTATTGTTATGTTGAACTTGTCCTCTTCCACCTCTAAGGTTATTAAATCAGAGGGCTTTGCTCTTCTTAGAACTTGTTTTAAGTTGTTAAGATTTAATCCGATTACCTCTTCTTTTTCAACCTTGTACTCTGTAAAAGAACTACTTAAAAGCTTGAATATTACCAGTGCTGCACTCCCCGGATCCATAGCTATGAGTTCTATGTAATCAGGAGTTATCCTGAAGCTTGCTTCATTAACTAACTCGGATATTATACTTATACTCTCCTTCAAATATTTTGGCTCTGTAAGTGTTAACTTCATAAAACCACCCCAAGATGAGAATTATTTGTTTCTTTATAAATATTTTTATTTTGTTTAGACTGTTTTAATACTCGACTGTTCCTGAGGCGAGACTATAATCATAGATGTAAAGGCCAAAGTTAAAGCAGGAGGAAGTTTTAATGAAGAATACTGCTCTTATATTTATAAGTTTTTCAATAGCTCAGTCTGTAAGATAGTCGAACCAATCTGATATATTTATAACTTGCTTGATGAAATCTATGCTTATGAGTTTAATAAGTGTTATATTTACCAAGTTTGAAGGCTTAAAATAAAGATGTAATTTATTTCCTTTTTTTTTAGATTTGAATAGCTTAAATCTTTCCATATCCTTTGAGGTATAACTTTTAGTTTCCCACCCTAATTTCACACCATTTATTTCCAACACTAACAATTCTCTCATTGCTTCTGAAGAAGGGAGTTTTCGTCCAACTT
>WAPY01000088.1 GCA_015520525.1 Candidatus Woesearchaeota archaeon | reverse complement strand
GAGACAAAGCTTTAGAAATAGAGTTTGAATTCACATCAAAGTATGAGCCTAATTTGGCGCAAATAATTATTGTAGGAAAAGCTGTTTATGTTAATAAGGAAAAAGAAGCCAAAGAGATACTTAAAGGATGGGAGAAGGATAAAAAAGTTCCCGAGAAATACTTGGAAGAAATTCTCTCAGGACTTCTTATGAGAGCCAATGTTGAAGCTGTTCTCTTAAGCAAAGAAATAAACATACCTCCACCAATACCAATGCCAAGAATAGGAAAGAGAAGTACGAACAAAGTCTCTGGAGATAAGTCTTACATTGGCTGATTAATTTTTGAATACTTTTATTTTGAACATTATTATTTCTTTTTAAGTAAAATAATAAAAAATAAAATTAATTATCCAAAATAGCCTGGTGTCGTTTTGCCCTCTTTAAACCTAACCTTCTTCAAGGACTCCTTAAACTTTTTGTAGTTTTCTTCAACATCCTTAGTCACAGAAGGCGAAACAACCTTCAAAGCTTCAAGGAAATGCTTCTTCTTTATCTCCTTAGCCTTTATGTTCTCCCTCAATGCAATAAGAGCTGCCTCACGGCACACTGCTTCAATATCTGAGCCTGTGTAACCTTCTGTTTTCTTCACCAAATCATCAAGCTTAACATCTTTAGCGAGGGGCATCCTTCTTGTGTGTATCTTAAATATTGACAACCGAGCTTTCTTATCCGGCAGAGGCGTGTAAATCAACCTGTCAAACCTGCCGGGCCTCATAAGAGCATCATCTATGATGTCCGGTCTGTTCGTTGCTCCTATAACCACAACATCATGCAGGTCTTCCAAACCGTCAATTTCTGTTAATATCTGGTTGAGGACAGAGTCTGTAACATGAGAGCCCGATATCAACCCCCTACGAGGAGCTATACTGTCAATTTCATCAAAGAATATCACTGCCGGAGAATTCTGCCTCGCCTTCTTAAATATCTCTCTAATAGCCTTCTCTGATTCTCCAACCCACTTAGACAAAACTTCCGGGCCCTTAACAGATATGAAGTTCGCCTCTGATTCTGTAGCAACAGCCTTAGCCAGCAAGGTCTTGCCAGTTCCAGGAGGACCATACAGCAAAATTCCCCTTGGCGGTCTTATTCCCATTCTGGAAAAGATCTCAGGATGCTTTAAAGGCCATTCAACAGCCTCTTGGAGCTGTTGCTTCGCCTCTTCTAAACCTCCTACATCAGACCATTTCACATTTGGAACTTCAACCATGACTTCCCTCATGGCGCTCGGCCTAACAACCTTCAAAGCTTCCTTAAAGTCCTCCCTGCCAACAACGAGTTTTTCTAAAACTTCTGGAGGCAGAGGCTCATCTTCCCTTGTTCTAACTTCAGGCAGAACTCTTCTAAGAACGATCATAGCAGCTTCTTTAGCCAAGGCAGCAAGGTCCGCACCGACAAAGCCGTGAGTTACTCTCGCAATTTCCTCTAAATCCACATCTTTAGCTAAGGGCATGTTTCTCGTGTGTATCTTCAAGATTTCCAACCTTCCTTTAGTATCTGGAACTCCGATTTCTATTTCCCTATCAAACCTGCCGGGCCTTCTAAGAGCAGGGTCTAGTAAGTTTGGAACATTTGTCGCAGCTATTACTATGACCTTACCTCGAGACTTCAAACCGTCAAGCAAGGCCAAAAGTTGGGCTACAACTCTTCTCTCAACTTCCCCCTTGCTCTCTTCCCTCTTTGATGCAATAGCATCTATCTCATCAATAAAGATTATAGAAGGCGCGTTCTTCTCAGCCTCCTCAAATTTCTTTCTGAGATTCTCCTCACTCTGGCCGTAATACTTGCTCATAATTTCCGGTCCGTTTATTAAAATGAAGTTGGCGTTTGTCTCATTGGCAACTGCTTTAGCCAACAGGGTCTTACCTGTGCCGGGAGGACCGTGCAAAAGAACCCCCTTAGGAGGTTCAATGCCCAAACGCTCAAATATTTCAGGATGTTTTAGAGGAAGTTCTATCATTTCTCTAACTTTCTTAACTTCCTCACTTAATCCCCCGATATCCTCATATGTAACTTCTGGAATTTTCTCTTCCGTAACTTCAACAGCTTCCGGCTTGAAAACAATCTCAGTCAGCTCCCCAATAATCGCCTTCTTAGGTGTCACATCAACAACAACAAACTTCAAACTTGAGAACCCAAAACTTGAGAAGGTCTCATCAAACATGGATGAGAAAATATCCTCAAAATCAAAAGTGGGGCTTTGACTCATAGCATTTCTTCTCCTCATGGCGCCGCCTAAAGCTATAATATCCCCTTTGACAACTATCCTGCCGAGGAGGCCCTGCTTCAAGAGTTGAGGCGAAGCCCTAACAAATATTCCTTTTTTGGCGGGAGCAATCACAACTCTCCTCGCCTCCTGAACACCTTCAGCTCTCCTAACAGTCACAAGTTCGCCTATGCTAGTTCGAGCATTCCTCCTTGTTATACCATCCATTCTAATTATATTTAAACCAACATCTCCCGGGTAAGCTCTATCAACTATTGCAAGAGTAGTTCTCTGACCTGTAATCTCAACAACATCACCAGGCCTAACTCCTATTCTTCGCATATAAGCTGAATCAATCCTAACAATTCCCTTATTAACATCATCTTGAACCGCTTCAACAACCTTCAACTTTATCGTTGGCTTTCTTTCTGCAACCATTTTTATCCCTCCTTATTCTTGATTATTTAATTTATTATCCTCATTTATTCACTTGATTTATCACTTATCATAAAGGACAATCAAATATAAAAAGATTTCTAATATCAGAGTTTAGTGGAAGTGATAAAATAAGGAAAGATTTAAAATATCCTGCGACAACGAAAGTATATCATGGACTTTAAGAATATGATTGGCAAAAGAGCTGAGTTCCTACTGACAGACGGGGCAAAAATATCAGGAAGAGTTATGAATATCCAAGACAACGCTCTTATAATAAAGCTCTTAAACGGCTACAATGTAGGTGTCTTAATAGACGAGATAAAAGAAGCGAAGGAGTTGGATGAGGAAGAGTCAAGAGACAACAGAAAAGAGTATGAAAAGAGTTTAAGACATGAAGAACATAAAAACAGCGGTGAAAAATTGAAAATTCAGATAAGCATCATACACACAGGAGGGACCATAGCCTCAAAAGTAGATTACAAGACTGGAGCGGTCATAGCAAGGTTCAAGCCGGAAGACATTCTTAAAATGTTTCCAGAGTTAAATAATATTGCAAACATAAACAGTAGATTAATAGGAAATATGCTTTCGGAGAATATGAGGGCTGAACATTACAACTTAATAGCTGAAGCTGTCAAGGAAGAAATCGAGAATGGTAGCGACGGAGTTATAATAACACATGGAACAGACACTCTTCATTACACGAGCTCAGCCTTATCTTTCATCCTCGAAGGATTAAACAAGCCTGTTGTTTTAGTTGGAGCTCAAAGAAGCTCTGACAGGGCAAGCTCAGATGCTTACTTGAACTTAATAAACGCAGCTTATTTTATAAAAAGAGCAAAAATGCCAGGGGTTTATGTGTGCATGCACAACAGCATAAATGACGATGATTCTGTTATAATTTTGGGAACAAAAGCGAGGAAAATGCACACCTCAAGGAGGGACGCATTTAAATCAATAAACACAAAACCCGTCGCTTTAGTGAATTACAAAGAGAAAAAAATAAAGGTAATTAACAAGCCAACAAATACAAAATCAAGCGGGAAGTTAACATTAAGAAGGTTCAATCCAAAACTCAAAGTTGGGCTTCTAAAGAGCTTTCCGGGTATAAACCACGAGTTGATTGATTTCTTCAAAGACTACGATGGCTTGGTGATTGAAGGAACGGGTTTAGGACACCTGCCCATTGTAGAAAACGACAAATTTACAGAGGAGAACAGCAGAGTATTTGAAAGCTTGAAGAAGCTCTCAAGGAAAATGCCTGTTGTAATGAGCTCCCAAACAATATATGGAAGAATAAATATGAATGTTTATTCCCCTGGAAGAATGCTTTTAAGCATAGGGATTCTGGGCAATTTCTCTGATATGACTCCTGAAACAACATTCATAAAACTTTGGTGGCTGTTAAGCAATTACAACACTGATAAGATAAGAAGAAAGAATTTAATCATGAAAAACTTTCGAGGAGAATTAACAGATAAAAGCGACGAAAGCTTCAACATAATAGAGAGTTAGGAAAGCAAAATTATTTTCTTCCTGCCCTATCCAAATATTCTTTAAACTCTTCATCAGTAAGTTTAACAACGCCGTCCTCAACAAGAAGCCCATTATTGAACTTATCATTCATAATTATTTTCTTATGAGCAAGTGAGAAGGCGGTTTTTGCCTGCTCGGTTGACGCTCCAAAAGCTACAAGAAAGGACTTAGCATCGGCAGGATTCACCAGATCACAAGGGGCCTCGGCGAAAGAAGCAAAAATAAAATCAGCCTTCCTTTTCCTAAGAATCTTAAAATTCTGAGTTAATCTCGATAAAACCTCAGCTTTTCCTTCATCTATGGAATCTCTAACAAATGAGAAATCAACAGCATACAAAACTTTAAATTTGTTCATCAAATTTACCTTTACAAAATCAAGGCCTGAATTCCTAAATCTAAGGAAATCCTTGTTTGAATCTTCAACCCTAAACACAACATCCAAACCTTTTCTTATGTCCTTCCTATCATGAAATGGCGAGCATAAAAGGTCCGGTTTAAACTTCTTTTTTAACTTCAAAGGATTAAGTTTATCTGAATCTATCAAAAGTCCAGAGAAAAGATTAAGGCTATGCTTCTTGGACAATAGTTCAATTTTCTCTCTGCCTGCAGAGTAATCAGACTTTCTGTATAAGAAGCATAGACCATTAATTCCTAAACTCTCAGCCATTAAAACAAACTCTTCCTCATTTCCACTTGGAATAACAATATCCACAAACATTTTTATTTAATCCTTAATTAATGGGTTTATATTATTAACCTGTCTCTTATACACAT
>WAPY01000087.1 GCA_015520525.1 Candidatus Woesearchaeota archaeon | reverse complement strand
TTCTTAGCATCAAAAACAACTAATGTTTTTTGATTTTTTAATTGTCTTGGGAATATGTAACCTTCAAAACCTTCTTTTTTTAGATATTTGAATATTGCTTCTTCTTGCCGTGTTTGATGCGTGCCTTCCCCTTTCCCAAACTTGTGTACATCTTCCAAGAGCTCATTTCGATTTTTATAAACCTTAATCTTCTTTAAATTAACTTTGGCTTTGACTATGTTGTCTTCTTTGTTATTCGCAAACGGTTTCGCGTGGTCTTTATTGAAAAAAAACCAATGTCCATAGCCCCCCGAACGCGTATTCTTAAACCCATTATATAATATGTCTTCTTTTCTTTCGGAAGATGTTCCATGATATACTGTGTCCTTTATAATGGAATTCTTCGCAAAATCTTCAGCATCCTTTTTTGTGTGTGTTTGTGGTTTTGTGCCTTCTTTTATGTTTCCTGTTTTAGAGTCTTGATACCAATATCTATAATGACCTGGACCGCCTGTTCTCTTTATGTATTTGTACTTTAATTCTGCTTTCTGCTCTGCTTCTTGTGGCTCTTCTGTGAATTCAGGCTCAAAAATCCAAGAACTCCTGCAATTCACGTGCGCGGGTGGAACAGGTCCGCTCCATTCACCCTTCGGGTCCACGAAATCCTCATTTAAATCCACTTTCTGACCATTTAGTCTCTTGCATAATGCACTGGTCCTGTGGTCTAAGTGTGCAGAATATACTTTCTTGCCTTTTATACCGCTTTTCTGAAAACCGTGTAATCTTCCGAAATTCGCAGCTCTGTTGGATTCTGTGCGAGTTATGGCTTCTATCCTGGTGTTTCCCACATCGAAAACTTTGTTTATCTCTTCTTTGATTTTTGCTGGGGATTCTCCGTTCATGAATGCTCTTGAAAACACACCCTTTAATTTGTTTGCTATGTCTGCGTTCACATCCTTAATATTATCAAATGTATAGTTATTGATGAAGTCAATTGCATTGTTGTCCGGGATTATGTTCATGTTTAATTGCTTCTCCGCTTCTTCCCAACCCTTAAAATAATTATCTTTGATTGCTTTGAAAACTACAGATTGAAGCTCGTTCACCCCTAAAATCTCCGCTATTCTGTCAAGGATTCTGTTCAGCATCGCTTCAGATTGTATGGGTTTGTTGCCTAATTCATTTTTTAATAACTCCTCAATTTGCTTCTTTTGCTCTGAATTTGCGTATTTTAAAGCTTTCTCGAGCTTGTCTGAGCCCGACCAATCTTCACCTTCTTTAATGTTTAACGGATTGTCTTGTGGGTCTTGAGCTTTGTCTTCCACATCTTCTTGGGGTTTTCTCGGGTTTAGTGCGTTCTCTTGCATGTCTGGATAGTCCTCATCCTCTGCCGGCTCTCTCACACCCGGAAAACCATTAAACATCATCGTAGTGTCTGATTGCTGCCATTCTCTTGGTGGAGAATCACCCCACTCTAACTCAGGCAAACCCTCGGCTTTTCGTATTTCGTTTATTGTCTTGAGACCGTTCTCTGTTTGGAGCTTGTATAAGTTGTATTTCGCAGTCTCATCATCAATATCAAACGTCTTGAAAACAAACTTATATTTTTGTCGCTCTATAGTCTTTCCTGATTTGGTCTTAATCTTGCCTGTGAACCCGAACTCAGGAATAATATCATGATTATAAGCGGATTCAAGCTTTCTTAATAAAGGATTGATTGCTTTCTTCTTGAAAACCTTGCTTTGCACAATTTGATTGGCTGCACCGCTTGCGTCTTGTGTGTAGCCGAGCTCTGTTGGAGTGACACCGAAAGATGCCCAGACCATCTTTGTGTACCATTCTTGCTTTTCTATGACTTGCATCTCTGTAGAACTGAATTCTATTCTCTGAAACACCGGGACCTTATTAACTATCGGGACCTTATGCATCATCTTCTTCCAGTTTCCGAATTCATCACGAGCTCTCTGTGCCTGGAACCACTGTTCCTTAAATGCTTGAATCTCATCTGCATCGCTTTCTTCAAGACCTATGATGCCTTTCGGCACATTGTTATCGTTGTAGTACTCCAAGTCGCTCTCAATCATATAAAGTAACATCTGCAGGTTTTTAGATAAAATCTGTATCGGACTGTATCCGTAGTGGTCATCTGTTCGCTTCATGCCCTGAATCCATATAATCTCTTTCTTGCCGAAAGGTATCGGCATTGGTCCTGCTATCCAACCGTATTGGAAGTACGCTGCACGCTCTCTGCTGTCTGTGGCAGTGATTTCTGTGTAAGGATTAATAAAATCCGTGTCTGTGACTATCTTGTTGGGTAGTATGATGTCATCACGATTCGTGAACATGCCGTGAATGTCGGGATTAACCGTAAAAGTCGCACCATCTCGAGCCACAACCTCAACCAATTCACCTTTTAAGTTGTAAATCTTGTTTAAAACTGCAGTGTTTACTTCGAGAATGTCCCTGACCGGCATTTCTATAAATACTTGTTGGAAAGTCTCTTTGTTTGTGTTCGGATTCAAGAAAAAGTTTCGAATTTGCTCAATTTCTGTGTCATCTGCGAGCTCTTCCATACCTTCGTTTGGCACAATATCCCAACCTATTGATGTTATTTCTTTGATTATTGTGTCTATGCACATTTCCACATAAGGTGTTTGCGCCAGATATCTCACGTAGCTCAAGTCTGAGTATCTTGGGTATCCAAACGGTGGTTTGTATAGAAATTTCGGTATATAAGACTTATTTATACCTTCTCTTGTTTGCTCGTTAATAGAGCTGACTGCAATTACAGACTTCTTTTGCGTTCCGAATAAGTTCTTGAATGATATCATTGAGCGTAATATTTAGTCATATTGTAGAATATTATTTAAATTTTTTTATGCTTTTGTGTTTTTATGCGAAATCGAAAGCCAGACCTTTCTTGTCTTGCCAAACTAAATAAACAAGCGCATCCGCCCAATCTGGACTCTTGTCCGGGTCCACAACCTTCTTCTTGTTTGCTGAAGTTCTTTCCCATTTCTCCGCAACCAATTGTGTGCGTATTTTGTGATGCTCAGGGATAGAAATCAAGCCATCTCTGAAAATGCTGGCTAATCTGAAGTAATTCTCAGCTTTCTTGTTTATGAATATGTCGTTTTTAAGAGCTTTCTCACCATAATGACAGCCCACAACCCTTATATTTCGCCAATTCTTCTCATTTACTAATTCCTTAAGCCTGCTAAATGAACCGCTACCGATGCCAATCCTGTCTATATTAATTGTGGCTTTGGTCTCTGGCTCTATAAAGTCTTGTGCGATTTCTATTATCTTTCCAACCACCCTCATTGGCTCACTCTTGGCTTCCGAATAAAAACCAACAACTTCGTATTTGTTCTCAAACTCTAAGCCCCAAACAATAACAGTCTCATCCAAGCCCTTCTCCGCAGGGTCTATAGCAATTATCTTCCTGAACTTGCTTAATTGTTCCTGGAGCTTGGTTTTCTCTATCTTGTATGTTGATTCTGATTGCTTGAATCTGTTCTTTTCAAGACTTCTGAGCTTGTTTATTAATTCTTGATGCCGGTCTTTGAGCTTGAAGTCTGCTTTTTCTGCGTTTTTAACCCAATCTAAAGAAAAAAGGCTGTCCTCACTTTGCTCTGGGAACTTGCTCTCATATAATACTTTAAACTCCAAAGGTGTGAGCTCTCTTCTTTGCTCTTCCACGAACTTCCAAGTTGTGCGACCTTCAGCTATGGCTTGTTTATAATCTATGTGAATGACCTTAAAACTCGGGTCCAATGTATGCTCATAAGCTACGTTGTCCCTGTCCCAAGGGTTATATAATTCTATTAAAATAGCGTTCTCCGGGTTGTCACCCAACATTCTCATAATCTTAGCGTTCGCTTTACGATTAATTAAGCAAGCCTCATCTTTAATTACTATGTCAGCTCCGAAACCCATTAATCTGTCTGCTTCGCCTTCCGCAGAAAAAACCCTGTATTCTGCTCCTGTGTTGAATGTCATTCTCTTTCTGCTGGCTTCCTTTGCTATCCTGGCTTCTCCACTTGTGAATATCTGGGCCTTACTTAATAAGCTCTTGTCTGCAAGAATTAAATCCGCTAAATACTGCCGAATTATACCAGCTTGCTCTTCTTTCGGACCTATGAATGCTATCTTGGCTGGAACTCCGAAATCCAATAAAAGAGCTACTCCGAACGCTAAGCTCTGCGTTTTGCCATATCTTGTCATGGCAGATATGCTCAATCTCTTATGCTCTAAAAACGCTATGCTCCGCACTATCTCTATCTGTCCCGGCGTTAAATCATAGCCCCACTTATGCTTGACAAGAATATCCACACGCTTGTTTCGTATTATTTCTTCATATATCTCTTGGTTGGTCAAGTCCATCTTTTTTCTTCTTGAAGGATTCTATTAATTCAGGAAAAATCCTTTTAACCGTGTCTTTAAGTGTAGTCACACCCTCAACCACGTTTGTGTTCTGTATAGCTATGGCTGGGGTGTCTTGAGGTAATAATCCCAGCATCTGCCTGCGTTTGATTGTCAAGACTTCTTCGTTTTGTAATAATTGTATGGCTTTGATGCGGTCTCTTGTATTTGTCTCGGGATTAACAATAATCTCCCAAATCCTTTTAATTCTGTTGTTCTTCTTTAGTTCTAACTCTGAAATCTGCTTGTCTATAGATTGATTCAGCTCTTTATATATAGCATCTTTGTGTTTGTTTGTGTAATTAATAACTGTTCTTCTTGAAATGTTGAACCTGTGAGCTATCTCTTCTTG
>WAPY01000086.1 GCA_015520525.1 Candidatus Woesearchaeota archaeon | reverse complement strand
ATGTGTATAAGAGACAGGACTATGTCCTTATCGTGTAATTGGTAATTTATTCCTACTTTTTCTCCCGGAAATTTTGATGAGCCCCACACTCTCCCGAATCTGAATTTCTTGACGAAGTCTTTGTGTATTTTCATGCACAGGTCTCTTATAGTGCTCCCTTCTTTTAGTATCATCGGTTTGTCGTCGGGTTTTTTATTTATCTCTTTTAAGTATATCCTCATGAGTTTGAGTTTTTTGAATATTTCTCTTTTTAATTCGTTGATGTTGATTTTTTGTTCTGCGGAGATTCCTAATATGTTATAGCCTTCTTTTGCAAGCTCTTCTTTTATCTCTTTGAATCTCTCTTCGCTTATTTGGTCTATCTTGTTGAGTATGAACAGCGCGGGGATGTATACAATGTTGTTTTGTATTGCGTCTATGAAATCCTCAATAGTTATGTCATCTCTGATTAGCACATCAGCATTTGTTATCTTAAACTCTCTCATTATGTCTTTAAGAGTTTGTTCGTCTATGCTCAATTTTTTTGTTGATGATATTGTTATTCCGCCGAATGGTTTCTTTTTTATCTTTATGTCCTTTCTTAATTTATTCAGTCTTATTCCAACTTTTTCAAGTTCGTCTATTATTATTCTTATCTTCTTGTAATTGTCAGGTGTTGATACTATTATTATTAAATCTGCCACTCTCACGGCGCTTAGAACTTCTCTCCCTCTGCCGCTTCCTGAAGCTGCTTGCGCAATAATTCCCGGTATGTCAACTATTCTTATCTTTGCTCCTTCATAGTCCATTATCCCAGGTATGCTGTTTATTGTTGTGAAGTCGTAGCTTCCTATTTTTGATTTTGCGTTTGTTAAAATATTCAGAAGGGTTGATTTTCCAACTGATGGGAATCCAACTAGGACTACTGTTGCGTCTCCTGTTTTTTTTATTGAGAACCCTTTGCCTTTCCTTTTTGCTTTCTGCCTCTCAAGTTCTGCTTTCTCCCTTAAATTTGCGAGTTTTGCTTTTAATAATCCTATTGCATGCTCTGTTCTCTTGTTGTATTTTGTTTTCCTTAGCTCTTCTTCAAGAGCTTTTATCTCTTCTTCTCTGTTCATTAATTCTCGTTCTTTTTTGTTTATTTTTAAATTTTTGTGTGTTTTGTAGAAATCTTTTTAAAGCGTTCCTTGTGCTTTGTTGCTTATGAGCGCTAATCAGACTATGCTGAATGTTGGCGTGGATTCTGTTGTTAATAAGACCGCCAGCAGGTATGTGTTGGCTTTAATTATCATTGCTCTTGGTTTTTTAATTGGCAAGCTCCTCTCTGCTTTTTTAAAGTATATCCTCGATAAAGTTAAATTGAATGAGAAAGTTAAGCTGATTGTGGGTAATGATGTTCTCGTTGAGGAGACTCTCTCTTTCGCCCTTTACTTCTTATCTGTTCTCTTCTCTATTATTCTTGCTTTGAACACTCTCTCTTTCTTCAGCAGATTTATTGTTTGGCTTGTTATTCTTGTTATCGTTATAGTTATTATCTCTATCCTTATTTCTCTCAAGGATTTGACTGTTGATTTCCTTTCAGGTGTTGTTGTTAGAAGCAGGGGTATTCTTAAGAAGGGGGTTTATGTTAAGATAGGCTCTGTTGAGGGTTTAGTTTTGAAGTTTGATTTATTCTCTGTAATACTTAAGTCTGATGATGAATTAATTAGAATTCCTAACCATAAAGTTTTGAAGTCTGATGTGGTTAGAATGAAGAAAACTAAGATTTAATATTAAACTGCTTTCTCGAGTATGGATGCGACATCCCAAAGTTGTGTTCTTGTGTACGCTTCTATGTTGAGGTCTGATGATGCTTCCTCAAGTTCGTTCAGCGCTTTGTGGACTGCGACTGATTCGTCCTTTTCCTCTTTGAGCGTTTCAATTATTTCTTTTATCTTATTCTTGACATTTTTTGGAACTGTTGGGTCCCCATTTAGTTCGTTCAGTTCATCTATTGCTTGTTTTATGAATGGGTTCATGTTATCGCCTCTTGTCGTTGATTTTTGTTTTGTTGCTTTTGCTACTTTTTTAGGATCTCTTCTTGTATTTGCTTCATCCTGTTTCTTATTGTTTCTTCCTGTTTTTCAAGGTTCTTTATTCTTAGATTGAGCTTCTCTTTTTCTTCTTCAAGTTCTTTTCTGAGGCTTTCCTTGTCTTTTTTGACCATTATTGTTCCTACAATTCTATAATTCTCATCGCTTTTTTCTATCTCTTTCAAAGCAGACTCTGTCTCCATAAGCTTCATTTGGAAGTTTTGCTTCTGCAAATTTATTGTCTGCCTGCTTTGTTCCAATAGTTGAAGTCTGTTTATCTTTTCTTCCTGCTCCTTCGTGAATTCTGTCATCTTCTTATCTTGCCTTCACTTTTGTTGGAACAACTCTTTCTTTAAGAATGATCTTGCTTCCGCAGTAGGGGCATCTTATTCTCCTTCTAACGCTTGATTCTGGGATTTTTTTCCCGCAGTTGAAGCATATGTAATCGGTCATTTTTTCACCTTATAGGTTTTTCATCTTTATTGTGTGAGCTCCTGCTGTGAATTTGGCTCCGCATTTCTCGCATTGCCATATTCCTGGAGCAATTCTCCTCGCTTTTTTGTAATGGCAGTACGGGCATTCCTTATAGCCTTTGTGCTGGCTCTCAACATTGGCGAATTTCTCCTTAACCTTCTTCCCGTACCTTGCTCCAAATCTTTTGTATGAGGCTACTTTTTTTTCAACAGTCATGAAAATCACACCCTTAACTACCTTAGGAGTTTGCTTTTATTTTAAAAAGCTTTTGGTTGGCTTGCTTGCCTTTCTTAATCTATTTTTATTACTTTGACTTTGAAGTAAAGTGTTTTCCCTGCTAATTTTCCAGTTTTGTAGCCTTCCTCGGGAGGCACTCTTATCACTTTCTCTTCTCCCACTTTCATTCCTTCTACGCCTTTTTCAAATCCAGGTATAACTTGATGCGTTCCTATTGTGAATGTAAACGGTTTTTCTAGCATGTAATCTTTGAAGTTTGAATCTTTGCTTATGTTTAATTTTCTCCAATTTGTTATTGTTGAATCGAATACACTGCCATTTTCCAAGTATCCTATGTAAAGTAAGGTTACCTTGCTTCCTTTCCTTGCAGTTAGTCCTTTCCAGCTCACATTCCAAACGGCAACTCTTGTTCCTACGGGTGATGGACCTTCATCGCTGAACAGTTTGAAGTATCTCATTCCGTAGCCGTCTCCGAAGTATAGCTTTGTGAATAAGCTCTCTGCGAGTTCAGGCGAGCAGTATATTGAGTTTATTTGGTTTCCGTTCAAGAACAACACCCAAGCTAAATTCAAACTTGAGTTTTTGTATTCTTTCTTTAATTCGTATCCATTGTAATATACTACTACTTCTTTTGGTCTAATTTTTCCCATGTTGGCGTTTATGTAAGCTTCTTTATTTGTTGTGTTGAACACGCTTTGTATGTATTGCCCTTGAAGATTATTTATACATACTACCGCGTCATTTGTGATCTTGCAGTTTCCTCTCGTTGATGCGTATCCCGGCCAGGGGGATATCCAGCTCTGTTCTTTTCTTGAATTTCCTTGGAAGCTTAATATCCTGTTGTATTCGCTCACTGCCTGTGCTTTTGAGTATCCTAACTTGTCTTCCATGAACTTTATTGCTTTGTTACCTCCATCTTTCTTTGCTATTTCCAGCGCTTCAGCCTTTCTGAAACTCCAGAGTCCAAAGTGGGCCCACACTCCTGCTTTTCCTATCATATCATCGCTTGTTATGAAGTAATCTTCGGGAGGATTGCATTTTGTATAATTGATTATTTCGTTTATGTCGCTGTTGTTGAATCCTAAGCTTGATAAGTAGGATTTTATCTCTGTCTTATTCATATTTAATATTTTATCTTCTATCTCAACACTTTCTCTCGTGTTCTGATATTTTTTGTTTATTATATTGAAGGCATTGTTTGAGCCGCAGTCGAGCATTCTTAATATGTTAACTGCTTCTGTTTCATTTGTTTCTACAAGCACTTTTCCAAGCCAGTAAACCTGTGGTGAGTTCTGCGACGCTCCGTCGGCTGTTACTCTCCTATCGGCAACGAATTTAAACCAGTGTCCGAAGTCCCACCAGGAGTTTAATATTGCATTTGGAGCTGATTCTTCTCTTATTTTTGTTAGGCTTGTGTACCATGTTGTTGTCATGTTTGGTATATAAGACTTTGATGCTTTTATTCCCATGCTTACAGAGGGTATGCTTATCAAGAATAAAGCTATAAGAACTGCAGAGAGAATTCCTCTCTTTACACTTTTGTTCTCTTTCATCCTTTTTATTCTTAAAATCTGTTCTTCAACCACTTTGAATAACAGCCCCATTCCTGCACCGTAGGCTATTATAAAGGGAGTTATGAATAATAAGATGAATCTGACTCCTTTGTATGTTGCATATGTTGCTCCAAGCATCCACACAATAATTACACTTGCCAGGAGAAAGTTTATTTCTCTATTTTTCTTCTCCTTGACTCCTATAAAGATAAGGAGGAATATTCCCAGCATTGCTATTAAGAAGTTAAGCGATCCTCCTATACTGTTTATTATTTGTTTGAAAGAGCCCGCATTTAATTCTGCCACTGTATTGTAAATGTTTGGCCATCCTGTGGATTTGGCTACTTCTTTTAATGTTGCTGATCTTTGCATGGGCATTATCACTGTTGATTTTATGAATCCTGTGGCTGAGTGCTGGATTAATCCTACTCCAACCCATGATAAGAGGAAGATTATTGTGATTGCTGTTAGCAGTGATTTTGTTTCCTTGTCGAAACCTTTTCTGCCTTCTTTTAAATTCATGAGTACTCTTATTACTCCATAGACTGCAACTCCTCCGAGGAGCATGTCAAATGTGAACCACCATCCCGCCCATGTAAATGAGTAGGCGGCTACGCTTGCCGCTGTCAATCCCGCATATGTCCAGAAGGCTTTCTTGTTTGATTTGCTCTTTATTGTTTTTATAGTCAACCACGCTATTAGTATGGGAAATAGGAAGTTGTAGACATCATCGTCTGAACCGCTTACTCTCATTATGAAGAAGGGATTTACTGTTATTATTAATGATGTGAAGAAGCCTCCTATGTTGCCCGCGACTTCTTTTCCTAGCAGGAAGGCAAACAAAGTTACCAAAAGGCACAGTATTACCATCGCTGCGTATGACGACTGCATTATATCAATATTCTTATCAAATATGGATAAGAGTTTGTATGTGAAGAAGATTACAAAGGGGTGGGGCCTTACTGCTGCGAATGTTCCCAAAGGCGCTATCATGTGGTTGTCAAAGCATCTTCCATCAACAACCTCATCACAGTAATGACCTGTATTCTTTAGGTTTCTCGCCCATCTTAACCAGTAGTATGAGTCAATATCTCCTAAGAGGACATGAGTTTGGTTGTTGTTTGTGTATTCAAATTGCTTCTTAAACTCTTGAGACACATATTTTATCTGTTGGTTTATCTGGTTAAGCTGTGTTTTGTTTTTCAACAGCATCTCAAATTGTGAGTTTATAAATTCCTGTTTTTGGCTTGGGGGCAGATTTGGATAGTATCTATTTACATTTACCGCTATGTTGTTCTTTATTGAGTTGTACACGGCGTTTCTGGCCCAGCTGTCTGTTATGGATAATTGTTTTGGCAGCATGTGCACATAGTATGAGAATAAAAGCAAGGTTATGATAAGGATTAATGTTGTCCATCTTGGAGCTGTTTTCTCAAACTTTCTTTTTATGCTCTTTATTTTTTTAGTGTTGATTTTTATTTCGGGTTCTTTGTCCTTCTCAACATTTTCATTCTTGTGGTTTTTTCCTTTCATCTCCATTCACCTTTGCCAAATAATTTTAATTGTTTCGTTTTTGACTGTTCTTTCAGCCTTTTCCATGTCTGCCAGGATTTTCTGAATATGTTTGAAAATAATTCTTTGTTCCAATTGTTTTTTATAAATTCTCTGGTTTTTGGGTCGCTTGGATATCCTGAGCCTATCTTGATACTGAATTTTTTCTCTATCCTTCTTACCTCTCTGTCTCTTGTCACTTTTGCTATTATTGATGCGGCGCCGACTATTTCATATTTGTAGTCTGCCTTGTGCTCAACTATCAAATCTATGTCCTTATTTTTTATCCTGCTCATTAGGAATTCTTTGAATGCTCTTTTGTTTGGGCTTGGGCAGTCTATTATCGCCCTGTCAGGATTTAATTCGTTTATTATCTCGCATATTTTAAGTGCTTCCATCTCATTCATGCGGTTGTCTTTGACATAATAATCTATTTCCCTCGGGCTTATTTTTACAATTTTATACTTTACTACTTTCACAAGCTCTCTGTATATTTCTTCTCTTTTCTTTGGGCTTAACAGTTTTGAATCTTTGGCTCCCATCTCTTTTAGCTTCGGAAGGTCCTTTTCTTCCATCTCTGCTCCCACAACTATCATAGGCCCTATTGCAGGTCCTTTTCCCGCCTCATCAATTCCGCATACAATCATGGTTCTGGTTTTGTTTGTTTGCTTTTAAATTTATCCATAGATATAATTGTTATCTTAATCACTTCCTTTCGCTTCCTTCTCGCAGTAGTAAGTTTTATAAGTTTGTTCTTCTTACTGTCTTTTGGGTGGGATTATGTTGAGTTTTAAGTATGTATTTGCTCAATTGTTGGGTGCTGTGAATCTGTTCGCTTCCGGATTGTGCATATCTCTATCTGTAATTTTTAGCTCTCTCCTCGATGTTTACTCTGATTTTCCGTCTTTTAAATTTATTAGAAGATAGTATTAATAATAATACGCGCCCGGAGGGATTTGAACCCCCGACCTACAGCTTAGGAGGCTGTTGCCCTTCCAGACTAGGCTACGGGCGCTTAATTTTTGTTTGGTTTTCATATCTTATTTTAAATCTTGTGATTAATTCTTTTACTTCTTGGTGATTTTGTTCTTTATGTCATTAAAAACTTCTTTGACGCTCTTTGTTCCGTCTATAATCAATAATTTATCTTTGTATATTTCCTTTAATGGTTCTGTTTCCTTGTGGTAAAGCTCCAACCTCTTCTTTATTATTTCCTCTTTGTCATCGTCTCTTCTTACAAGTTTTACATGGCATACTTCACAATAATTATCTTTGTTAGGGTCTTTTACTGTATACACTCTGCCGCATTTTGGGCATATCATCCTGTGCGATATCCTCTCAATAGCTATTTTGTCAGGGATGTCCAACAGTATTACAAATGTCGGTTCTATCTTTCCTTTTATTGCTTCTGCTTGTTCCTTGTTTCTTGGATATCCATTAAGTATGAATCCTCTCTCGCATTCAGGTTGATTTATTTTGTTCATGATTAGTTGGTATATTATTCTGGTTGGAACTATGAATCCTTTTGATATGTAACTGTTTATTTCATCGCTTAAGGGGGATCTCCTTTTTATTTCATCTCTCAACAGTCCTCCAGCTGAGAAGGTTGGTATCTTGAATTCTTTGGATAATAATTCTGCCTGCGTGTCTTTTCCTGAGCCTTGCGGTCCCATTATGAAGAGTATTAATTTTTTCATTTTCTCACCCTAAGTAAGTTCTTTTTTCATCCTCGGACGACTCATCGCTCAGCCATCTTTTCATTAATTTCTTTAGCAGTCTTGATATTTCTGTTTTATTATTTTCCCATTCTTTAATTATTTCATTGACAACTTCCCTCTTCTTCTCCTCATCATTTTCTACCTGAGCTATTTCTTTTTTCCTCTTCAAATACATGAACCTCTTTAAAATTCTTAGCGCCGTGTTTTTATCTTCTTCATTTAGTATTTCAAGCTCGAATAGAAGAAGAGGGTCTCCTTCTGGGTTGACGAGGTCTTCTAATAGGTCTATTTGGCTGTTTATCTTCTCCCACAGGGAGTTTAGCAGTTCGTTTATAGGATCTTTTCCTCATAATTTTTCTATGTAAAACAGTTTTTTTATCTTATCTGTATTAATTCCCTT
>WAPY01000085.1 GCA_015520525.1 Candidatus Woesearchaeota archaeon | reverse complement strand
CTTCTAATTCCTGCTCTCCTTCTTCCTCAACAGATTCTTCTCCTATGACAACTTCCTCTTTATTCTCTTTCTCCTTCGTGTTTTTTATCTCTTCCTTCTCTCCTAATTTTTCTTCTGCTTCTCTCTTTTTCTCAACCTTCTCTTTTCTTTCTAAAATCTTCTCTTTCTTTTCCTTTCTCTCACTGTTTTTTACTTTATTTTCTTTTCCATTTACCTCTTCTTTCCTTCCAGTTGACTCTCTCTCTTTTTCTTCTTTCTTCTTCTCTTCAACTTCCTCATCTTCGCCTTTATCTTTCTTTACTGCCTTTTCTTCTTCTCTCTCTTTATTGTCTTCTTTCTTAACTTCTTCATTTATCTTCTCCTCTGCCTTCCTTTTCTCCACCTTATTCTCTTCAATCTTGTTCTCCTCAACCTCTTCGGGCTTTGACTCTTCTTCAACCTTCTTCGAGAATCCAGAAATCGCCTCTTTGAGTTTTTTCTTCAGAAAACCAAACATTTACTCACCCTTTTTTAAGCTGTTGCTTATATTGACCAATTCCTCCTGTTTGAGCTGAAATGCTTTCAGCAACTGATTATAAGTCTGCTCCATTTTCTTTCTATAATTTGAGAGTTCAGAAACATTCTCTTCAAATAATTTTATGCTGTCGTCAATACTTTTACCTACGAGCACATTAGAGCCGACGCTAACTATGAACTTATCCGCATCTAAAAGCTTGGCTCTTGCAAAAACTCCATTGACCACTGGAACCAAAATTTCATTGGGCTTGTGCTCTTTTATCTCTTTCAAAGCATTGAGTGAGTTTTTCACTTCCTCCTCCTGCTTTGAAAGTTCATTAAGTTGAGACTCTAAATCTTGAATTTGATGCTGAAGCAAATCTATTTCTTTGTATAATTCAACAAGTTTATCCGTTTCCATTTTTACACCTACTCATACTTTGTAAATCCAAAAGCCTGCTCTATCTGCATCGACTCAAAGCCTGTTGTTTTTTCACCAATGAGCATTCCATTCTTATTAACAACCAACCCTGAGCTGACAAAAGGATTTCCAAAGTTCACATTTGAGACGAAAACCTTTCTCAAGTTCAACAAATCCTTAATCTGCTCTTTTTTATTCTCTAAAAGCGGACTAATTAAAGCTCTATCGCCTCTAACCTTAATCAAGGAGCCGAATGTTTTAAGCTCATCGAAGTCAGCAGAGACAATCCTTTTTCCTGTAATTTCCCTAAATTTACTCCTTGCCTTAACATCATAGTCAGGATTAACAAGCAGGGAAGTATCCGATGAAACAACATTATTACCTAAAGCTGTCAGCTCTGTATGAATTACTTCAAACGGGATTTTATTCTTTCTAAGTGTCTCAAGTTCTGTATCAAAGGCTATGTCAGGAACCAAGAGAGAATTATTATCTCCAGTTAGAAGAGCTCCTAAGAGGGAGGTTCCCGCTATGTTTGTCTTTATAACTGGAACAGACAGCACTTTCTCAATTTTATGAAGCAATGAGTCGTGGAGGTTAATAGGTGCTATGGCGTAAGAGTCTGTTGCAAAAATATAAAGCCCTATGTTTGGGTCTCCCAAAAAACTCGCAAGGTCGATTTTAGGTTCGTTATCAATTATTTCCATAAAAAATAGGTTTGAAGAGTTATTTTAAAAGGTTTCGCATTAAACATTAACAGCGTTGTTTGAATGCGGAGAAATAATTATTTCACCGAATGGTTTTCTCTGTGTTAAGTCAACTTTGGACTCGTCCTGATGCGCCAAATGAAGTAAAGGAATAAAAGTATAAACTTTATCTTCTCTGCTGTCTGAATCAACAAGCTCAGAGAATAAAACCTTGTTGTTAATTTTGAACAGATTTTTAAGCTTTGAATACACCTTCTTCATCATATCTGTAACATTGAACTTCGGCTTCGGTAGAGTTATTGCCGCTGAACTCTCAACTTCTCTCCTAATAATCCTTCTCTCCTTAACTTCCAAAGCCTTTTCCAAGGCGTCCATCAAATCATAAATTGAAACCTTTCTCTTCCTCGGCTGGGGGGTTCTAGGTAATAATTTAGGAATTGCCTCCTGATTTATTTGAGCCCCTTCAACAGATAAAGAGAGACCATGATAGAAATCCTCAAAGTCCTCAACTTCCTCAATCTCGGAATTTTGAATAGAGGAAAACATCTTATCCAAATCCTGCATGTCCTCACCGACTAAACGAGAGGATTTCATCTTTAAGAGCAAAGCAGCAGCGAGGATCACCTTACCGGACAAGTTTAAATCAAGCTCCTTCAACTTCCTGACGCTCTTTATGTAAAGCTTCGTGAGTTTACTTACATTAATATCCCAAATATCCATACCCTGCTGTTGGATGATGCTATACAGAAGAGCCTGCCATGTAATCTCCTTCTCATCCTTAAGCAGTTGAAGTATCTCCTCTTCCATTGTCCTAATTACATACAAAAATAAACTAATATATAAATATTATCATAAAGATTTAAGGGGACTCAAAAAATATTTAAAAAGAACTCATTTTAGAGAAAACATGCTATTTAGTTTAATCTCTTCCATAAATCATTTAACAAGGCCTTTCGTATTCACAGGATGCTTCCTAAGCTTCTTCATATTTATAATAAGCTCAATACTAGCAGTACGGGAAGAAAAAAACAAAAAAGATCAAGAATCAAAAAAGAAATAAAGAAACTATGGAAGGACAAGTTATTTGTTCTCATTTTTATATCCATTATTTTATTTACTTTTTGGCTAAGAATATTTTACATTCCTCATTATCATTTTATGTATACCGATGAAGAAACTTATTTAACAAGCGCTAATAAACTCGCTCATTTTGAGAGTTTCAGCCCATACTGGAAATCAATAGGGTGGCCATTCTTAATCATGTTTACAGAATTCTTCACAAACAGCACATACCCCTCATTATACTTATCAGCAATATTAAGTGCATTAACCGTAATAAATATCTTTATTTTAGCATACTTAATTACGAGAAGAGAAGATGTGAGCCTAACAAGTGCAGTTCTTTACTCCCTGCTACCTTTAAATCTTCAGTGGGCGGCACATGCGGAAACAAACCCCGCCTCAGTATTTTTCACAACACTAACACTAATAACAATGATATACTTCTACAAAAAACCAACAACACTGAACGCAACACTAACCCTCTCATTAACTGCATTCACAGCACAAATACGACCAGAAAACTACGCACTATTCTTAATGTTCATAATAGGCGTATTTTTATTTGGAACTTATAAGAAAGTTATAAACATTAAAAGCAAGAAAGTAGTAAAAACAAGAAAGATTATCATCTTATTCTTAATTTTCTCCCTACTAAGCGTGCCTAATTTCATAAATACTATGAGCATGCAGTTCTCTGAAGACTGGACAAATAATGGGGGAAACTCACATCCTTTTCAGAGTAATGTAAATGCCAACAATATAAGAATGAATTTGAGAGGGTTCGTTCCAAGGATAGTATGGTCAGATAGTTATCCAAAGATTATAAGTGCTTTATTCATAATAGGTCTATTGTTGCTCTTAATAATTAAAGGGAATAATGAATTTATATTTTTATTGCTTACTAATCTTATCTTCTTATCAGGTTATCTGCCGTTGTGGATATATAAAATAGGTGGGAGAAGCCGGATGTTTTTGTTTTTTTATCCTCTAATAAGCATAAGTTCTGCTTTTGCATTAATTTACATATCTGAGTTATTAATTAAGGAGGAAATCAAGAAAAAGATTAAGAGAAGGCAGATTCTCTCGATTTTTGGGGTGTTGCTTGTTATTATAATACTGACACCACAGGTAAAAGCTACTAAGGATTTCTTGTATGGAAATGGATTTAAACTAGAGACAGTCTTAATTAATGACTTAAGAAATACAACAAAATATCCTTCCCAATGTTCTTACATTGGTCCGAATCCGGAGATTATCACCGCAGTAAGACCAAATGTAAATAATTTTAGAACAAATAATTTTTTAAACGATTTGAAAGGACTTAAGAATCAAACTGCCTGCCTCATTTTAGTTTATGATGCAGGCTGCTCATACCAAGATGGAAGAGCTCAATCCTGTAACAAAATCTTAAAAGAGTTTAATACAAAAATTATCTCAAATTACAGTCAAAAAAGTTGGGATTTAAATCTCGAGACATTCAGACTCTTATCAAAGAA
>WAPY01000084.1 GCA_015520525.1 Candidatus Woesearchaeota archaeon | reverse complement strand
GAATAAGACATCTCCCAGTAGTTTATAAGAGAAAACTTCTGGGACTGCTGACAGTTAAAGACATTCTAAAAATAGAACCTCAACTATTTGACTTAATTGTAGAAACATATGAGATAAGAGAAACTTACAGAAAGCCCATAGGCAATAAAGAAGGTCCAGGAATATGCCAAGTATGCGGAAAGTTCTCAACAACCTTATATGAGATTGACGGAGTTCTCATGTGCGAAGACTGCAAGAGAGATGCTTTGAAGAACAAAAACAAGAAAAGTATTTAAATATAAGAAAAAAACTTCTTAACATGATTAAGTTCAAGACGACAGAAGAGATAAAAGTTCCAAAGAAACTAATAGACCAAGTTATAGGACAAGAAAGAGCAGTTGAAATAATAAAGAAAGCGGCAAAACAGAGGAGACATGTTCTTCTTATGGGAGAGCCGGGAACTGGAAAATCGATGCTGGGAATGGCTCTCGCACAACTTTTACAAAAAGAAAAACTAATTGACATACTAGCTTATCCAAATCCTCACGACGAGAACAAGCCACTGATAAGGACTGTGCCTGCGGGCAAAGGAAGAGAGATAGTGATGAAGGCAAAGCTGGAATCTATGGGCACATTCAAAAATCAGCAGGTAATTATGTTCATACTTTTAATAATCGCAGCAGTCTCCCCATGGTGGGCATTCAACTATTACAAACAAACTTTTTCCGCAGTAGTCGGCTCAATAATGTTCTCAGCGATGTTCCTTGGAGGAATGCTTTTCTTAGTGAGCTTCATGGTGTTCTTAAGCTTGACAAAAAGAGCGGGAAAAGTAAACAATGTTCCTAAATTAATAGTGGATAATTACGGAAGGAAAGAAGCGCCGTTCTTAGACGCAACGGGAGCGCACGCGGGAGCATTATTGGGAGATGTTCTTCACGATCCATTCCAAAGTGGGGGATTAGGAACTCCCGCACATGAGAGAGTTGTTGCGGGAATGATACACAAAGCTCACATGGGAGTTTTGTTCATAGATGAAATTGCAACATTAGACCCTGCAACACAGCAAGAACTATTAACAGCGCTCCAAGAAGGCAAATATCCAATAACAGGCCAGAGCGAAAGGAGCGCAGGAGCCATGGTAAGAACAGAACCAGTGCCCTGCAAGTTTATACTTGTTGCAGCAGGAAACTTAGAAACATTGAAGCACATGCACCCTGCGTTAAGGTCAAGGATTAGAGGCTACGGATACGAGGTTTATATGGATGAAACCATGCCGGATACAGAGGAAAATAGGAACAAGATAGTAAGATTCGTCGCTCAAGAAGTTGTCAAGGATGGAAGGATACCCCACTTCACAAGAGAAGCGGTTGAAGAGATTATAAAGCAATCACAGAAAATGGCGAATAGAAAGAAACATTTAACTTTAAGATTCAGAGAGCTTGGAGGAATAGTGAGAGCAGCAGGAGATGTTGCAAGAGAAGAAAACGCCAGGTATGTTACGAAAAAGCATGTTCTAAAAGCAGAGAAGATAGCGAAGACATTAGAAAAACAAATAGCTGACAAATACATAGAGAGAAAGAAAGAGTATGAAGTCATAAAGACAAAAGGCAGGGAGATAGGCAGAGTAAACGGCCTCGCAGTTATGGGCTCGGGTAATTCATATTCTGGAATAGTCCTACCGATAGAAGCTGAAGTTACAGACTCTGAAAAAGATGTCGGTGGGGTTATAGCCACAGGAAAACTTGGAAAGATTGCGAAGGAAGCAGTTACGAATGTATCCGCCATAATAAAAAAATACTTCGGCCAAGAGCTGAAGAAAAAACAAATATTCGTCCAATTCATACAAACCTACGAGGGAGTTGAAGGGGATTCAGCCAGCATAGCTATAGCAACAGCAATTGTCTCATCCTTAAACAGCATACCTATAAAACAGAATGTTGCGATGACAGGCTCCTTGTCCATACTTGGAGAAGTCCTACCTGTTGGTGGAGTTTCTTCAAAGGTTGAAGCTGCGATAGATTCTGGAATAAAAGAGATAATAATCCCAGAATCAAATTTACATGATGTTATAATAGACAAGGACAAGCTAAACAAAGTCAAGATAATACCCGTGTCAAACTTTGTTGAAGTGCTTGAGAAAAGCCTTGACTGGAGCAAAAACAAGAAGCTTCTGAAGAGCTTAAAAGAAAAGTATAAAAAAGCAAAGAGCAAGATTCAGTAAAAAACTTTCTTTATTTCTTTATTCATTACTTTATTATGATATGAATTCACCACCTGTTCTTCAACCTGTCCTCAATATTGCTTAAGCGTTGGTTCAAAGAATCAATAGAAACCTTCAAAGAATCAAGCTTGGCTGATATGACCTCTAAGTTTTTGCTTAAAAGCTCCTGACCATAATTTTGGGATTGATAATTCTCTCTTTGAGGAGGATAAGGATTACTGTTTAAACCTCCATAAGGATTCTGAGAGGAAGGCTGTGAAGGAAAAGAATTGCTAACACCTAAATTCGTAGTTTCAACATTGGACGAAGGAAAGCTCTGATTCTGGGGAGGCTGCTGCCCCAAAGCCCCCGCATCCTTCAAGATGTCATCCTTTAATGAATCAAGGTCGTCCTTTTTTTTCCAGAACATAAGATTAAAACCCATAAGATCACCTCTCCTCAGACGAATTAATGAATTTTGAAGCAAAATCCTTAATCATAGATAAAGGAACAAAGTTAACAGTCTTAAACAATATTGTATTAGGGAAGACCTTTAAACTCCCTGACTTGTAAGAGTTGAACAAGAATAAAGGATTCGAAGCCTCAGAATTCACCTGCTCAGCGAACAGAGCAGACTTCAAACTTGAATTGTCAAAAGTGTTTGAGAGAGAATAATAAAACACAGTATAATTCTCATCATTGTTGTCCGCCAAATAATGAGCCAAATCCTTTATTGGAGTAGGGCTTAACAGAACAGCATTCACCTCCGAATAAGGAAGGGTATATTTATCAAATGAGATTGAAGAGTTGAAAGAACCCTGCTTGAATATAAGGAGTCTCGACGAATTAAAAAAATCATTAATCCCCTTCAAGTTTTTATCAGCATATTTTAGCTTTATATTTGAGAAAGTTGACTGAGTGAAAAAAACAGGGCTTCCCTTATGAAGAGCAAAGCCGGTTATTAAAGATGAAGAATCGGGCGATACAAGAAGGAAAGTGTTTGTTCCATTGGTAAAACTCATCTTAAAACTTACACCGTCCGTGTAAGCCAAGAAGGATAAGAGCCCAAATATTAAAAATAATAGAACTCCAACGATTATAATTGTTTTAAGGATAACATGAACTATCTTAAATACTAAAAACACAACTAATATTAAGATAAGAAGAGTTATGAGCAGAGACATTATCATACAATCACCTCATCATAAATAAAAGGCCTAATTTAATAAAACTTTCTATAACGGCAACGATTAAAAACAAAAGTTTTTTAAATAGGCCCTTAATCTCTCCAGTTAGATTATTTTAAATTTTAAGGGGGAAATAAAAATGACAGAACCACCAAGACCATTAGATGCCTTAAACAAGGCGAGAGACAAAAGGGTAATAGTTGAATTAAAAAGCGGGAAGCAATACATAGGAAAATTGAAGGCGTTTGACATTCATATAAATGTAGTGCTTGAAGATGCTGAAGAGCATGTTAACAACGAGCTCCAGAAAAAGCTGGGGGTCGTGTTCATCAGAGGAGATACAATCACAACAATCTCACCGCAATAAGTGAAGCAAAATGAAAGGCACACCATCTATGGGAAAGAGAGGAAAGAAGAGCGTTCATATCAGATGCAGGAGATGCGGTCACATCTCTTACAATGTTAAAACGGGAGTTTGTAGCTACTGCGGTTATGGAAAATCAACAAAGATAAGAAAATACAACTGGAAAAAACCAGGTAAGTAGGTGGAAAGATGGCAAGATCACAGTTTAGGTCAAGGAAGAAACCAACAGGGGGAAGCTACAAGAGCTTCAGAAAGAAGAAGCAGAGGTACCTCGCGGGAGAGCCAGCTTTCACAAAGGTTGACGAAGAAACAAAGATAAAGAAAGTCAGAACATTAGGCGGAAATGAGAAGAGAAAAGTCCTCAAGGTTAAAGAAGTGAACTTAATCCTGAAAGATGGGAAAGCAAAGAAAGTTGCAGTGAAGAATGTCGTTGAGAATCCAGCGAATAGACATTATATAAGAAGGAACATAATAACAAAAGGAGCGATTATAGAAACAGAAGCAGGAAAAGCTGTTGTAACTTCTAGACCCGGACAGGATGGCGTAGTCAACGCAAAACAAATATAAATTTTATTTTAATTGATTCCCATAACATTTACTACTTCTTAATAAGGAAAATTATATATACTAGTTTTGATTCTCAATTGTTATGGAGAAAGAT
>WAPY01000083.1 GCA_015520525.1 Candidatus Woesearchaeota archaeon | reverse complement strand
TTAAGAGCCCCTTTTAAAAATTCTTCACCTACCAAAACAACACCTCTTTTTTAAATTAAACACTCAATACCTTTTTATGCTAACAGTTAATGAATCAACTTCCAAATCACGCTTTGGAACAATCTTAACAACATTATCGTAAGGCCTCAAAAGACTGGCATCAAGAATCATAGAATAATGAGTGCTGTAAGTAGAGAATCCATTAGTGTATCCATTAACATAAACCACTCCCTCCTTATACTTATTGTCGCCGAAAGTCATGTTGAGAACAACCTTAGCTGCTCCACTCCTTAGGAGGTCATAATCTTGGGGTGTTAACTTGAAAAAGTATGACGGTAGAGTAACACTCTTTATCTTAGGCACAACTTGAATATCATAAATTAAGTAATCTCCAGCATCAGTGCTGAAAGAAACATAATTAATGCCTGAAGACAACTGCGAAACTGGGAAATCAATCTTCCTCGGATTATCACAATCAGGAACTGATGAGGACAAGTTAAAACCATTTATGGAGACGGTTAACTTTCCATCGCTGCCACCAAAACACTTAACAACATACTTTAAAGAAACACTGTCAAAATTCTCAAGAGCGTCTGGAGGTATTGTAAATGATTTTGACGCTGAAGCCCTGCTCGTATCAGTAACATAAGCTGTAATCTTAAGGTCTGATATACTGTAATAGTTTGATGAGAGAAAACCCTTCGAAACCTTGAATGTTAAAACATTCTTTCCATTCTGCAGATAATCAGTCAAATCTATAGGTTTAGCATTCTCTGAGCTCAAGTCCAAACTCGCAACATCATAACCGTTAAGATTTATGAATAGTATTCCTTTATGCTTATCGGAATTGAACGACAAGAGAACATTTTTATACTTTGAAACATCGGGAATATTGAACAGGATTGTCTTCTCGTGGGATGAGAATATGTTAGCGCTGACAATAAAAGGATTCTCCTTCTTTATGACTTGAGCCTGAGTCACGACTTTAACGAGAACATCATCCACAGAATAAGAGTTCGACAGTCTAAAATCATTGCTCTTGGGAGCCAGCAGTAGTCCAGGATGAGCCTCAGCAAGAACAGAATCTGAAGAAACTGGAGAAGGAGTTACAGTTGAATTTGTTGTATTAAATCCTGTAAGGTTGTTGTTGGGCATCAAGAGAATGTAAAAAACGATAAACACACCTATAATAATAATTAATGTGCCTGCTGAACCTGCATTAGTGTATAAGGGAGCATCGTTGGATGCGCGCTTGTTCTTGAAAAAATTATTCATAATCTCACCTTAGCCTAATATTAACTACCCAATGATTAACTTTAAATAGTTATTATATAAATTCTTTTCTATTCCAAAGGTCAAAATGAAGGTTTTAAAGAAAGATATAAGAAAAGGGCTTATAAAAATAAAGGTTGAAAACAAGGACGACCTGTGGTTCACGCACAGACTCATAAAGCAGAAAGACTCAGTCATTGCTACAACTACAAGAAAAGTAAAGGTTGGAGAAGACAACGTTAGAAAGAAAATTCTTGTTAAAATAGAAGTTGACAAGAACAAGCTTGAGAATGGAATGCTGAAACTAAGCGGGAGAATCTTAGAATGCAACGATGAGGACATACCGTTGGGCAATTACCAAAGCATAATCATACAGGAAGGAGATTCTTTAACCATAGAAAAGAAGGAGATTCTGAAAAGAGATTTAGATGAAGTAAGAGAAGCAACATCTCCAAAATACACAATCTTAATATGCGCGTTTGACCGAGAAGAAGCAATATTCTACAAATTAACAAAGAGAGGCTATGAGATAATAAGCAAAATAAAGGGCAACGCAAAAAAGAAGGATTACAGCAACCAAACGAGCAAAAACTTCTTCAAAGACCTCTGGGAAGAAATAAAAAAATACGACGAAGAAATAAAACCTGACAGCATAATCATCGCAAGCCCAGGATTCTGGAGGGAGTATTTATTGAAGGAGATAAAAGATGATAATGTAAAGAAAAAAATCATAAGCGCAACATGCAACTCTGTAAATGAGACCTC
>WAPY01000082.1 GCA_015520525.1 Candidatus Woesearchaeota archaeon | reverse complement strand
TAATAGAGTAAATTATCATCTAAGAATTTCCAATAATATATGTACCATCCTTTTAGTTTATCTTTCTGCTTCTCTGTCGTCACCAAGTTTACCTGAGATAATTGATAAAGCAGGCCTCTTGTTTGGTTTATGTCTTTGTTCAACTTTTCAGCTATAATATACTCTGATGTGTATTCTTGTTCTTTTAGAATTTTTATTAGTTTTGTTAGTTCGGGGCCTAGAAATTTTAACGCTAGTTCTCTTGTTTTTTTGTTCATTTTTCTATTTTATCATCATCTTGACTATTTAAATTTATCCAATTTTACTTTTTCTGTTCTTTCAACTTATTAATTCTTCAAATAACAATCCTCTCCTCTTCATTAATTCTATGCTTGCAACATATCCTTTGTTCGTTTTTTCAAGGTCTTCTGTGCTTATAAAAAGCCATTTCATGTTGTTGAATCTAATTCCTATCCACGCTTCGCATCCGAACATCTCACTGAATTTTTTCAGCTGTTCAATGTCATGCTTTGAGAAGTATTTTTTTGTTTCCTTTGTTGCTTTGCATTCTATTGCCACTCTCCTTATCTTGTTTGCAGCTAAAACATCGGGGTTTGGGTTTTTTGTTAATCCTGATCCTGCTACTCTTATCGCCGCCCATCCTGCTTTCCAGAACATTGAAACTAGCTCTCTTTCAGAGTTGCTTCCTTTGTTCTTTCTGTTTATCATCTTATTTGTTGCTCTTATTTTGTTTTATTTTTATATCTTTTCGTTAAGTTTTTAAATTCTTTTTGCCTGTCTTATTGCATGACTAAAAAATTTCTTTCCGTTGCGTCCATGGAGAAGCTGTTTGATAAGGCGAATATAAAGAGGAGTTCTGATAAGGCGAAGGTTGCTTTGAAGGTTTTGCTTGAAGATATTGCAGTCTCTATATCGAAAAAGGCTGTTGAATTTGCCCGCCACGCCGGAAGAAAAACTGTTAAGCGTTCTGACATAAAACTTGCTGTGGAAGTCATGGGAAAGAAATGATGCTATTCAAATTCTTACTCTCATAAAATCATACGCTGCTTTCACATTGTTGAAATATTCCTTAGCTTCTTCTTCAATTTCATTCGTGCTCTTGTACCTTTGGCTGAAATGTGTGATTATTAACCTTTTTACATTCGCCCTTGTTGCTATGTATGCAGCATCCTTTATAGTTAAATGTGAGTATTCATAGGCTTTTTCGGATAGTTCTGTTTTGAATGTTGCTTCTGAAATCAGCAGGTCCGCATTCTCTGCTATCTTTATACAGTTCTCGCATAAGCCCGTGTCCATAACAAAGCCGATTATTCTTCCCTTTTCTATATATCCTACATCTTCAGGTTTTATTCTTTTATGATTTATTACAACACTTTTTCCTTCTTGAAGCTTTCCAACTACGGGGCCTCCTTTTATCTTATATTTCTCAAGTTTTTCTTTTATTATTCTTATCCTGTCCTTCTCTACAAATCTATATCCAACGCCGGGCACCTTATGCTCAAGTTCATAGCTTTCAAGCATGAAATCTTCATTCTCAAAAAATTTTCCATTGTTTACTTCTTTGACCTTGAAATCTAATTTTCTCGTAAATTCGAAGGCTTTCATCATCCATTTTATCCTCTGTTTTGTTCCTTTAGGTCCATATATTCTGAGTGTTTTCTCATATCCACTTACAGCAAGTGTCTGCATGAGCCCGGGGAGTCCTAAAACATGGTCGCCGTGCCAGTGGCTTATGAGTATTTTTGTTATAGAATTAGGTTTTACTCCCGCTATTCTCATCTGTCTTTGAGTTCCTTCGCCGCAGTCCACAAGAATATTTTCATTTTTGTAGGACAGCAGTATCGCTTGGTGGTTTCTGTCTTTTGTGGGTATCATTGATCCTGTTCCTAAAAATAAGAGGTTTATTTTTGCGGCCATTATTTGATTTGTTAATAGTTAATTATTTAAACTTATCCTATTCTTTTTAGGTTATGGTTAAGGCTAAGTCTGTTGAGGCGTTGTTTGTTGGTGAGCGTGTTATAGCTGAAAATTCCGATATGTCCAGGGAGCTTTACGATAAGAGTCGTTTTGGTTATCCTCTCCAAGACGGCAAGTTTCAATTATCTTTAGTAGAGGCTTTTTACCTTCTTAAAAAGGGGAAGCTTAATGTTAAAGATTATCATGGGAAAGTTTTAGATGATAAACTTTTTCTTAGGCGGGCGAAAAAGTATGACCCTAAATTTTGGGTTAGATATTCTGTATTCAGTGATTTAAGGGACAGAGGTTATATCGTTAAAACAGCTCTCAAGTTTGGTGCGGATTTCAGAGTATATCCTCGGGGAGTGAAGCCTGGCGAGGATCATGCGAAGTGGATTGTTTATCCAGTTCATGAGTCTGAAGTTTTGACCTGGTATGATTTTGCCGCTAAGAATCGTGTTGCTCACTCAACGAGAAAAAAGCTTCTCATCGCTATTGTTGATGAGGAGGGCGATGTGACTTATTATGAGATAAGATGGCTTAAACCTTAATTTTATAATGTAAAATTTATAAACCTCCTTGATTTCTTTTATTTTATGAACAGAAGAGATGCGGCTTTGGATTTTTTGAAGAGGAATGGGCCCTCTCTTCCAAGCGCTCTTGCTCATTATTTAGGATCATCTATAATCATAGCTTCGGCAGTTCTTTCAGAGCTTGCTGCTCATAAGCTGGTTAAAATATCAAAGCTAAAAATTGGGGGCTCTCCTGTTTATTACTTGAGCGGTCAAGAGTCCCAGTTGGAGTCTATCTTTTACTCCCGGTTGAACGATAAAGATAAGAAAACTTACGACCTCTTGAAATCGAAGAGGATTTTGAAAGAGGATGAGCTTGACCCTCTCACTAGAGTTTCTTTGAGAAACTTGGGGGATTTTGCGGTTCCAATATCAGTTAATATTTCCGGGGAGAAACTATTGTTCTGGAAGTGGTTTTTGGTTGATGAGGCTGAATTGAAGTCTCTTTTGGATTCTTATTTTGATAAGAAAAAGAACACTGTAAATAATAATCCGAGCAACATCGAAAATAGAGATAAGGAATCAAATGTAGAAAATATAAAGCGTGATAAAGAAATTAAG
>WAPY01000081.1 GCA_015520525.1 Candidatus Woesearchaeota archaeon | reverse complement strand
GTTATGAAAAGCAAGATTTGTGCTCTTGTCTTCATATTATCTTTAATAGGAAGCTATTTTTTAATACCAAAAACAGCATTTTATGGAAGGAACTTAATCATATCTTTATTATTCATGATTACATTAGCAACGACAATAACCTGCGTAGTGAGAAACATAAAAGAGAAAATAATCCTCGCAAGAACCTACGAAGGCTCAATAATAAGCATAATAGCAACTGCCGTAGGGTTGGCATCCTTACAAGTCTGCGGTGTGGGAGCTCCAGTCTGTGGAGCGGCGGTCGGAGTGGGGATATTATCATCCATATTTCCTTACACAACAGTCTCAATAATTAGTGAACATGCTGAATTAATACTGATAATCTCAATACTCCTTCAATTAATTTCATTATACTTTATGAACTGCTTTAAGAGCATGGGGACAAAAGGAGGGAGGAGCAAGAAAAACAAAAGAATCTATGTGAAAGTTTAAACGAAATATTTAAATAAGACATGCCAAATCTAACAGAACAAGGGCCCGTGGTTTAGTGGCTATAACGTCACCTTGACGATACAA
Source organism: Candidatus Woesearchaeota archaeon (assembly GCA_015520525.1). Lineage (GTDB taxonomy): Archaea > Nanobdellota > Nanobdellia > Woesearchaeales > WAPY01 > WAPY01. Next base: position 1,581 of record WAPY01000081.1, on the reverse strand, counting down.
GAATCGTATCAAAATGGTGAAAGTCCCCGGTTCAAATCCGGGCGGGCCCATACTCCTCATTTCTAATTTATTTGCACTATTCTACACCATTCTAACTTGCGATAATAATTCGTTCATTGCTCTATACTTCATCAAGAAAAAAGCCTCTGGTGGGAGTTGAACCCACGACCCCCACCTTACCAAGGTGGTGCTCTACCACTGAGCCACAGAGGCAAGTGCGGGGGCTGGGATTCGAACCCAGGAACCCACTAAGGGACTAGATTCCTCATAATGGGCAGGTCAAAGCTTATCATAGCATAAGCTCATCACTCAATCTCTTGAGTCTAGCGCATTTGACCAGACTTTGCTACCCCCGCAAAGCATCTTTAAGAAGTAGCAAAGGATTTAAAAATTTTTGCAAAATATACAAAGCATGTATATCATAAAGGAAAAACCCGAAGATTTTATTGTTGAAGAAATTCCCATAATAAGATTAAAGGAAGAAGGAAGGCACAGTGTATTCTTAATGACTAAAAGGGGAGTAAGCACTCAAAAAGCCATTGAGATAATAAAAAGAAAGTTGGGGCTGAAAAACTCACAGGTAGGCTACGCTGGTTCAAAGGACAAGAACGCAATAACAAGACAATGGATAAGCATAAAAAAGAACATAAACAATAAGATAGAATTGGGCAACATAAAACTGGAGTATTTAGGGAAAAGCAATGAGAGGATATTATTGGGAAACTTAAAAGGAAACAAGTTCAGGATAAGAGTAAAAAACTTAAGCGATGACAATATAAAAAACGCGGAGAGAGTTGGAGAAGAACTCAACATGCCGAACTACTTTGGAGAGCAAAGATTCTCAAAATCAAATGAACACATAGGAGAATTGATAATAAAAAGAAAATTTAGGGAAGCTGTTGATGAGCTGAGCAAAGAAAATCAAAATATTAAAGAAGCGATAAAGGAGAATCCTAAAGATTATCTTGGGGCGCTCAGAAGCATACCAAGACAAAACATACTCATGTACATTCACAGTTTTCAGAGCTACTTATTCAACGAAGCATTGAGCAGAATCATTAAATTAAAATCAAAGGACACTTTCAAATTCAAGATATCAAGATGGGAAGTATATTCGTCAGATGATTTAGGAGAATTATGCAACCAAGACATCCCGATCTTAGGATTTGGAACAGAAGATAGAGGGAATAAAGGAAACTCTCTTTGGAAGGAAGCTTTAAACATTGAAAAAGATTTATTGAACAGCAGGAATATCAAAGAAGAAGATTTTTTAATAAGAAGCGCTCCCGACCTAAGTGTTGAAGGAACCTCAAGAAAAGCTGTTATTACAATAAAAAATATAAACATAAAAATAAACACAGAGAAAAAAGATGGGGAAATATCCTTCGAACTTCCAAAAGGAAGCTACGCAACAGTCGCATTAAAACAGATATTCAAAGAATAAGAATAAGAGAAAAGTAGAAGAGCAAAAGAACAACCAAAATGGCAAAAGAAAAGGAAGACAAGGAATTTGAAAAATCAATAAGAGAAAAGGGAATTAATACAGATAAGATAAAAAAACTGTTTTACATAGAAAAATTA
>WAPY01000080.1 GCA_015520525.1 Candidatus Woesearchaeota archaeon | reverse complement strand
GCGGTTGAACAGTTAAGAAAGGTTGATTAGTAATATTGATTAATTAATGAGTGGTTCATAACTTATTTAAAAGAAAGCTTACATTTTATTTTCAGGTGATAATATGAAGATAGTTGTAATAGGATCTGGAGGTGCTGGTGTCACAGCAGCTGTTGAGGCAAGACGGAATAATGTTAATGCAGATGTTACAATAGTTGATTCAAACCCGCATGTGGGCTACGCTCCCTGCGCGTTCCCTTATGTTATTTCAAAAGACATTTCCTCCTTTGACAGCATTAAAGAATTCTCAGAGTCCTTTGTTTCAAGTCAAGGAGTTAAGCTTATGCTTGGAAAGAAGGCTACGCACATTGACAGAGCTAACAAAATTGTTGAGCTTGACGACGGCTCAAAACTTTCTTATGATTCATTGATATTAGCTACAGGGAGTAGAAGCTTTGTACCGCCAATAAATGGGATAAACTCTGTTAAGTTTCATGTTTTGAAAACATTTGATGACGCCAAAGCCATCTATGATGAAGCAGACGCCCTGCTGGAGTCAGGAAAGAAAAAAGCGGTAATTATCGGAGCAGGCTTCATAGGAGTTGAAACAGCTCACGCTCTTAAGAAGAGGGGTTTTGATGTGGTTGTTTTGGAAGTTGCTCCTTATGTTCTGCCTACAGTTTTAGATGAAGATTTTGCTGATAAAATAAAAGATGAACTTGTTAAGGAGGGGATAGAAGTTCATTGCAGTGTTAAGATAAAGGAAGTTTCTCAGAATAACATCGTTACAGATAACGGCCTGTTCAACTTCGACATGTTGATACTTGTTACTGGTGTTAGAGCTAATGTTGACTTAGCCAAGGATACGGGGCTCTCAGTCAACAGAGGAATTGTAGTTGATGAGACAATGAGGACAAGTGATATGGATATTTATGCCTGCGGGGATTGTATAGAACTTAAGCATTTAATCCTTGGAACCACAATGCCTAGCCAATTGGCCACGACTGCTTTGAGGTCTGGGATGGTTGCAGGCCATAACGCGTCCGTTAAGGATGAGCTTTCTAAAATAATCTTCAAAGGAGTTCTCAATACAGGGGTTTCGAAGATAGGAGGTTTGATTGTTGCAAGCACAGGCTTGAATGAGTTCTTCGCAAAAAAGAATGGGATAAAATATGTTAAAGCAGTCTTGGATACAACGACTAAAGAGCATTACGCTCCTGAAAAATATCCTCTGCACATTAAGCTTTTGGTTGACTACTCAAAGCACATTATAGGAGCTCAAATTATAGGAGGAGAAGATGTTGTTCCAAGAATTGATTTGGTGGCTATGGCGATTAAAGAGAAGATTCCTATAACAGAGTTTTTACTTATGGAGCACGCTTATTCTCCTTTAACTTCTCCAGTTAGAGAGCCTTTATCGTTGGCTGCTGAAATATGCGTTAAAAAACTTGGAGCTCTAAAAGATTGGAGTAAGAAATGAGCAATGAATAAATAAATCACAGAAAGTAAAAAAGTAAGAAGGTAAAAATAAAATGTCTTTAGACGACAGCTTGCTTGGTCAGGATTTGGATGTTGTTGATAAAAAAGAAGAGAAGGTTAAAGTTGATAAAAAGGAGAATATAAACTTTCAAAGTGATAATTCATGGAGGCTTTTGATAACTAAAACTGACAGCTATAAAGAGCAGATGGCAATTGATGAAGCCAATATGGAAGCTATTGCTTCTGGAGACTCTCCTCCAATCGTGAGAGTTTGTTACTTTAAGAAGCCCTCAGTGTCAATAGGTTTTTTTCAGAGTGTGTTCAAAGAAGTTGATGTTGCTCTCTGCGCTAAGGAAGGAGTTGAGATTTTCAGAAGGATGACCGGCGGAGGGGCGGTTTATAAAGACCCGCAGAGGGAAATAAATTATTCTTTCATAATTCCAGAGAGAGATGAAAGAGTCTCCCTTAATGTTGTTGAATCTTATAAAATAATCTGTGATGCGATAATTAAAGGTTTAAATGAGGAGTTTGGGATTAACGCAGTGTTCAAGCCAATTAATGATATAGTCGTCAATAATAAGAAGATATCCGGCAATGCTCAGACAAGGAGAGAGGGAGTTATACTTCAGCATGGAACAATACTCCTTGATGTTGATTATGATAAAATGTTCTCTCTCCTAAAAATTCCTGATGAGAAAATAAAAGGGAAAATGATAAGCTCAGCTAAGGAGAGGGTCACTTCTCTAAGCCGGGAGCTCGGGAGGACTGTATCGTTTGAAGATGCGGAGAGGGCAATAATAAGAGGTTTTGAAGATAAGTTTAATGTTAAATTAATCCTTGACAAGTTGAGCAGGAAAGAGATTGAAAGAGCGAGGTTCTTGTACAAGTATAAGTATGATACTAAAGAGTGGAACTTCTGGAAATAATTAAAAATAAAGACAAGAAAAAGTATGAGATACACTTTTGATTATAAGGATGAAAGGAGTAAGTTGGTTAGGTTTGATGTGGAAATAATCAAAGATAAAGATAACAATGGAGTGATAAAGAGCGTGATGATAACCGGAGATTTCTTTGCTACTCCTGAGAGCATCATTTCCTTATTTGAGTCTTACCTTAAAAACAAGCCAGTGTGCTTTGGTTCCAAAAAAGTAGAATATGATTTGGCTAAAATAGTGAAGGAAAAGAACGCCACGCTTATAGGAATTAGGCCTGATATAATTGTTAAAGCCCTCGCATATTTTTGTGAAAGATTTAAAAAGGACGGCGCATAATTCTTTTGTATGGACTTGAAAGATGTTGACCTTGAACTTGATAGGGTTGTTAAGAAGATAAAAGATTCAAACTCAAAGTTAGTTTATATTCAGTTGCCTGACGGCCTTAAGGAGTTTGCGGACATGATTCAAGATAAGATTGAATCCGAGACGGAGGCTAAGGTTATAATTTGGGCGGGCTCGTGCTTTGGCGCCTGTGATGTTCCAAAGGTTGATTGTGATATGTTAATTCAATTTGGTCATAGTGAGTGGTAGCATGGATATAATTAAAGTTAAGATTGGGAGCATAGATAAGTCGTTATCGGGAAAGCAGGTTCTCATAGACGCTGTTGTTGACTCTCGGCGGGATACTGCGGGCCCGACAATTTTTAGGCTGTATGATGGCTCAGGATTTATTGATGTTAAATCTTTCTCAAGAAGCAGGAAAGTCTTTCCCAACCTTAAGAAGAATGATAAGATTACAGCTAGGGTTTTCTTAAGGGTTTCAGATAGTCAAAAATCTGGAGAGTTGTTGGATTACACTATTATTGATGAGGCTGAGCTCCCTGAATTTAGGAAGTATGTTAAGAATAATGAGAATGAAAAAATCAAACCAGCAACTTCTAATTTCACAGTGAAGAGCGAGTGCTATGAAAAGTTGAAGGAGAAATTTATTGATGCTGTTCGTTTGATAAAGAAATCAATCATTGAATCAAGGTTGATCATACTCAAGCACCACGCTGACTGCGACGGCTACTCTGGAGCTGTTGCTTTGGAGCAGGCGATACTGCCTTTGATCACTGAGGAGCATGACGCTTTTGACGCTGTTAAATTTTACTACAAACGAACCCCAATGAAAAAACCTTTTTATGAATACCTTGATGCTATAAAAGATTTAACTCTCAACTTTGATTCATTCGCCAAAGAAAAGCCTCCCCTCGTGATCATAGTTGACAATGGGAGCTCTGAGCAGGACATTCTTGCGCTTCAAAAACTCAGGATGTATGGTTCGAAAATAATAGTTGTGGATCACCACCTCCCAGCTTACGATGAGAATAATAAGAATTTTAACAAAAGTTTAATCGACAATTTCGTAGATGTTCATATTAATCCTCATCTTGTCGGCTTTTCAAGTGATATAACTGCGGGCATGCTTGCTTATGAACTCTCAAATTTTCTAACTGACAATGATGAAGTAAAAGATAAAATTAAGTACCTTCCCGCCTTATCTGGGATAGGCGATAAGTCTTCTTGTCTTGAATTTGAATATTATCTTAAGTCTGCATCCGACCTTGGATATTCAAGAGGATATTTGGAGAAGCTTGCCCAATGTTTGGATTTTGAGGCTTACGCTCTTGGATTCTTGGAGGGTCATTTTGTTGTTGAAAGCTTGCTGACAGATAAAGATAAGCAGAGAGAAATTGTTAACCTCACATACCCGCACATAAAAGAGTTGGAGGAAAAAGAGAAGAAAATTATTGAGAATGTTGTTGTTAAGAGCAATGTTAACAATTACGACCTTGTTGTTCTTGATTTAGCCAAGATTGACATAATGTCAGATTATCCGCCACCTGGGAAAGCCACAGGATTGTGTTTTAGAATGTTCAGCAAAGACTACCACAAGCTTCTTGTTCTTGGAGTATCTCAACATTATATTACTATGAGAACAAACATTGAGAATTTCAACATACTGAATGTTATGTCATTTATTAAATCAAAGTTGGATTATGGTTTTGTGGGTGGGGGAGGTCATCCTAAAGCAGGCACTATAAAATTTGTTCCCGCTGTTAAAGATGAAATCCTTCATTTGATTAAAGATTTTCTGATTAATTTGAGGTGATAATTTGAATGAGAATATCATATTGACGCTTGTCTTTTCCTCAATTCCTTTGTTTTCTTCTCTTCTGCTGATTGTCGCTCCAGAGGAGGTTGTTCCTGGCAGGAAATACTCAAAATTATTGAATTTTTCATTGTCCACAGTTGTTCTCATTCTCGCAATGCTGATGTTGGATAAGATGCTGTTTTTTATTTTGTTCGCTCTTCTCTTGCTTCTTGCCTTCTTGAATAAATCTTCTTTGCTCTCTGAAATAATAGTTTCTTTGTCATCGTCATATCTGGCTTTTGTTTCTATCAAAATTCAAAATTTGCCCTTATCCTCAAGCGTGATTATACTGCTCCTTTCTGCTTATTGGCTTTTCATATCTGATTATTCCAAATCTTTCTCTATTGATAAGGAAATTATCCCTAAATCAGAATCTTGGAAGCTCATTAGGAAATCTTTGCTTTTATCTTCAATGATGCTTTTATTTTCCTCGCTCTATTCTGCGCTTCTATGACTGAGTTTATTTTTAGAGAAACTTTTTAAAACTGCTTCTGTATCTTAGTTTTATGAGAAAAAGTTCTTCACTCATCCTGTTGTTTCTCCTTGCTTCTCTGTTGATTCAATCTACTCAGGCTCTCTCTATAAACTCAACAAGGCTTATGAAGTCCAACCTCGCAGATTTTTTATACACTCAAGATTATGTTCTTAAGATTGATAATCCATCAGGCTTGGAGAATCTTTCCTTGCTTTTATTCTCAAATTCAAATTCTCATTATATTAAGTTAATAAATTATTCAATTTATTCTCATCCAAAAGCAAAAGTGTTTAAGTCTCAAGGGAATCTAACGCTTGTCTGGTCAAATATCAATTCGAATGAAGTTGAGGTCAAGTCAGAATTTAATCTGAACGAAAGGGCAGGAAGAAAAGTTAATGTTTCATATTCTCTGCCTGTATTCTACAAACTTACTGGCAGGAATTCTTCAATTTTAAATTTCACTAAAAAAACGCGCAGGTATGATTATGACAGTTCGTTCAAAGAATTGGCTTCTAAAATAATCTCAAACTCTCCAGACGAATTTACGGCTGTTTCTAAAATTGTTTTGTGGGTTAATCATCACATGTCTTATAATTTATCTCTTGCTGGAGAGAACCTTTCAGCTTCGAAGATTCTTAAAATTAAGAAGGGAGTCTGTTCCCATTATTCAACCTTGGCTGTTGCTCTCCTGAGAAGTATCGGAATTCCTGCGAGAGAAGTTGTCGGTTTCGCTTATTCGGACCTGCCTTCTGTTAACGGCTTTGGACCTCACTCATGGATTGAGGTTTATTTTCCGAATGATGGCTGGGTTCAATTTGACCCAACTTATGGAGAGTGTGGCGGTGTGGACATATCGCATATTCCTGTGAGAGATTATCATTATGTGATGTGGTTCGGCGATAATGTTAATGTTGATTGGCTAAAGAACAATGATTCTGTAAAGCTGTTGTTTTATTCCAATGAGGAAGATCCTGTTAAACTTTCAGTTCATTTCTTCAAAGATTCTGTCGGCATAGATTCTTACAATGTTGTTTATGCAACCGTAAAAAACTTAGAGCCTTATTATTCCGCATACTGCTTCAACCTTTCTACATGTGAGGGGGTAAATGTTGTTTCTCCTGGCTTAAGATGTGTGTTTTTAGAGCCTTTACAGTCAAGGAATGTTTCTTGGATTGTTAAACTTGCTGGCTTGGATAAAATGTATGTTTATACTCTGCCAGTTGTTGTTTACAGCGGTATAACTTATAAGCGCTCAGAATTTCACGCTTCAGTTACTCTGCCAAGTTATTCATTAGATGATGCTCTTTTGTTTAAAGAGAAGATTGATTACCATCCGATTTATAAAACATCCAAGCTAATTATTTCCTGCCGTCCAGAGTTCTTGTATTATTATAACAACAATATTACCTGTGATGTTGTTAATGTTGGTTCAAACACCTTACATGCTAAAGTTTGCCTTGATAATGTTTGTAAATCCAGCAGGCTGTTCGTCCATTCAAACAGGAGTTTTGTTTTCCGAATAAAACCTTCAGGCCGTGTGTTCAATAGGAGGTTGATATTAACTGCTGAGAATTATTCCACTGCTCTCCAACTGAATATTCCAATTCTTAATGCTCCCTCATATTCCTTGAATGTTTCCTTCCTTAACTCTTCAGATTCAAACTATAATTTTCTTGTTGTTATAAAAGGCTCGGGAGCTTATAGGAAAGAGCTTGTCATTAATATCAACTCTTATTCTTTAAGTGTTGTTCCTAAGGATTCTTTCATCCTGTCCATTCCAAAATATTATTTTCATCAAGGCAAAAATACTTTATCCTTGAAGCTTCTTGCTTATGATAAAAATCTAAAAGTTTCCGAGTTCTCTTACACAAAGATAATAAACGCTGATTTTAGCTTCTTTGAGAAATTGAGGCTTTTCTTTAGGAGACCTTTCTCCTTATTAGGATTGTAAGAAACGCCGAGGGAGGGACTTCCACGCATCCACAAGCAGTTTGCTTAGTTGTGGAAGAGCTTTGAACCCTCACGCCCGTGATGGGCAGAGGATCTTTGTCTCCTGGATAGCAATCCTCCGCAATACCAGGTTATGCGACCTCGGCGTAATTTGGTAGTAGCCCTTATGTTTTTAAAGGTTTTTGTTTGTTTTATGTGACTTCGCAAAAACATACCCTATTTCCAGCAGGCCTTTTATAGCGGGAGTTATCGCTTCTTTCTTATTTTTTGGTTTTTTATAAGGGTTATAAAAGGCGAGAACTCCGGGAGTTTCAAAAAATATTCCCTTTTCTTGTTCAATATACTCTTTTATCTTAAATTCGTATCCTGTTTTTGTATTCCCGCTTTTATCATATGTTATAGTAGTTTTATTGGCGTCAAATAATTCGAATAATAAATTTTTGAGTTTTTCATCTACAACTATTATTTCTTCTATTATGTTATCAATGTGTATCTTTGTATCATCATCTTTTTTAGTTTTACTGCTCCCTATTTCCGTTTTTATTATGTCTTCTCTTGATCTTAACCTATTGTAAAAATTTATTACTTTCTCTTTCTCACCTGTTTTGATTATTTTTCTTATATCGTAATTGTTTCGGTTAGGACCGCCAGGGCTTAATATAAAATCTAAAGCCTGTCTCTTATACACAT
>WAPY01000079.1 GCA_015520525.1 Candidatus Woesearchaeota archaeon | reverse complement strand
CTGGTTCTTTGCTCTTCTTTATAAAATTTTTGAACTAAAGAAAACAACAAAAAGTTTATCAAAAGATTTAAATATAAAAGAGTTCTTTTATTGAGTTTGAAAAGAGGGCGAACATGGCAAGCGATAAAAAAGAATATTTAAGATCAGTTTCTATTATGTTTGTTGTTTTTTTGCTTATTGCTGGACTTTTGTTTTTGATATTGTCTAATGTCAATAAACCTCACAGTTCTCCCTCAGCATCAGTTTATGGTGAAATAAATTACACTCCATACTTTAATATAATATCACATTTTGATCCTTCTTTAGGCTTAAATAATTTAACAAGGAATTTTGATATCAGTGAAGATATTTATATCCCTTTAAATCCTCTCATGTCGAGTAGTTCAGAAGTTTATCACTGGAAGATTTACTCAAAAGGAAAATATGAAGGGTCCTATGATTATTTTAATTTGAGTGAGAAAAATCTTTTCTTAATATACAATAATTCTCTTACTGCTTTGGAACTTTACTATTTTTCCCATGACTCCCTGTTTGATAATCTCAATTCAAATTATAAATCTTTTATTAAATCTTATTCTTGCAGTGGCAATCTTACTATAGAAACTTTAGATTTTAAGGAATCAAATTTTCATGTTCAGGGTTATGAAGCGACTTATTTGCCAACCGGTCAAATAACTACTCAAATCATTGTGTCTAAAGATTATTATCCTAACTTTATAAAAGAACTTCTTACTTCATTAAATTGTTCTGAGAGGGTGAGATGATGAAAGGCAATCAATCAAAATATTTTATGCTTGCATTATTTATTATTTTCTTTGTCTCTCTTGTGGCGACTTTTTTGACATTATCTTCAAGGAATGTGAAGGCAGGGGAATATGTTTGTAATGGGAGTATTATTTATTGTGATGGTCCCATACTTGATAATTGTTATTGTCCATCTTCTGGTAGTGGTTCTTCTGGAGGAGGCTCTTCTACTTGTTTTACTCCAAACACTCTGGTTCTGACGCCAAAAGGTTATGAAAAAATTAAAGATTTTAAGGTTGGTGATGCAATTTATAGTTTTAGTATTGAGAAGGACTCTTTAGTTAAAGAACATGTTGAGAGAGTTTTTGTTCATAACAATAATAAACTCTATCTGAATGTGAAATTTAGTGAAGGTGTTGTTTTGAATGTTACTCCTAATCATCCTATCTTTATTGTTGGTAAGGGATATGAACCTGCGGGTAATTTGAAGGTTGGCGATAAAGTCATTGCTTATTTAAATAAATCTTTTATAACTATTTCTGTATTACGCATATCTCCTGTTATTTCATCAGAGAAAGTGTATAATTTGGAGGTCTCGGGAGAACACAATTATTTAGCAGATGGAGTGTTAGTTCATAATAAAGGGGGCACTACATGTTCTCCTGCTTGTAATGCACTTGAGAAGTGTAATAATGGAGTTTGTTCTGATGGAAGTTCTAGTACTTCCACTTCTACTTCTACTAGTACTTCTACTAGTACTTCTACTTCTACTAGTTCATCTTCTACTAATTGTCCGGGATGTATTAGCACTTCCTCTAGTAGTAAATCAAGTTCAATTGACCGTTCAGATCTTTGTGGAGCTTCCGTATCAAATGGGATTCTTATTCAAACTGTTTATCATGATAAAGGATGTGGAGAGTCATCTAACCTCTGGATAAATTCTATTGATACCGCCACTTGTAATGGCTGTTCAGGTAATAGTAATGAAGGAACTTGTAAAAAAGGGTATAAGCTTTCTTTTGTGATACGCGAGAACGGAGCTTGTTATTTTAACTGTACTGAGGACAGTTCTTGTTCTTCTTCAAGCAGTTCTAGTAGTAGCTCTTCTCCTAATCCTTCCTGTACTCCTTCTTGTCCCTCTCCTAGCTCTGTTTGTGCTGGCACTACTTTTACTGGTCCTGATGGTTGTGGTGGTTCTTGTAGTGTTGCTGGTTCTTTGAGTTGTGATGATAATAATCCTTGCACTGTTGATTCTTGTTCCAACGGTCAATGTTCTCATTCAAACAAGGCAGACGGCACTTCTTGTGGTGTTGGTAAGTTTTGTGTTGGTGGTGCTTGTAAGCAGGGTGTTAAGAAGTTAACTTGGGATGGTAGGGTTGGTTATTGTCCCAAATCTGATGAGTGTTTGTTGGATCCTGATGGTAATTTCAGTCAGTCTAATGTTTTAACTTGGTTTAAGAATGGAGATTCTGATAAGCCCTTGTGTGTTCATTCCGGTTCTTTTGTTTTTGATCATTACTGTGAGAATGGCAATTGGTCTTCTCGTTTGGGTTTTCTAGCTAATGTTTTGGTTAATTTCAGTGTGTCTAAGCGTCATTCTAATCATTATAGTTTGATTTGCGGTAATTTTTCTGATGTTGTTCCTTATTTAGGTGGTGTTAATCCTAATCTGGCTGGTAAAGATTGTTCTTTTGGTTCAGCTTCAATTAGTAAAAGCTTCAGTTGTTTGGGTCAGGTTTGTGTTTTGAGGGATTATGATAATGGTGGTTCCGCTCTATTAGGTGCTCCTTTGTTTTGGAATCTTTCTGTTCCTTTTTCTTATTTAATTGATGTTCTGAATTTAAGCAATACAAATTGTAATCATGTTTGGTCTAGTAACTCTAATAAAGAAGGTTGGTTCTCTTGTGCGGATGATGAAGTATGGTTGAATCCTAAGCGTGGTTTGTTAGTTTTCAGTCCTTCTGGCGTTCCTTTTGTTGGTGTTAATTTCTGGTCAGATCCGTTCGTTGTTATTATTGAATTCTTAAAGAGTCTTTTTGCGGGTAAGAGAAGTTATTCAAATAATCCTACTCAGTTGAGTCCTTACTTGTCGTCTTCCTTTGATAGTTTGTATTTGTTGCGTTCTGGTGTTCATCGTGTTGTTGGTGTTTTGAATGGTTCTGGTTTGTTTGTTGATTTTGCTGGTTTTTGTTCTAATGTGAGTTTGTTTTTGCCTCACGGCAATGGTATTTCCAATTTTGGGAGCGCTTCTCGTCATAATTTTGTTTTTGGTGTTAACGGAAGTTCTGCTGGTGCTGTTTGGCCTTTGGTTAGTGGTGGTTTGCGTGTTAATGATAAGGGTTGTGAATGTAGACATTTGAATAAGAGTGTTGTTTGTTCTGGTTTGGAGTGTGGTTTTGTGAGTGATGGTTGTGGTGGTTTTGTGGGTTGTGGTTCTTGTGGTTCTGGTAGTGTTTGTTCTGGTAATCATTGTTGTCCTTCTGGTAGGCCTGTTTGGAATGGTAGTGCGTGTGTAAAAATGAACAGTTCGCAATCTTATTGTTCAAATGATTTTGATTGTGATGATAAAAATTCTTGCACGGTTGATAAATGTTATAATCATAAATGCACTCACTCTTACGTAAAGGATGGAATTTCTTGTGGGTTCGGCCTTTCTTGTCATGAAGGAGCTTGTTTAGCTTCAGATTTTAATGCTTCTCAGTACTTCCCATTTTGTTCACAGGAAGATTTTGTATCTTTCGTGGGTTTGGATTCTTCTCATTTTATTGTTGTTCATAATAATCCTGAAGGATATGGGATTATTCGTGTTGGTCATCCATTTGGGTCTGCTGTTGTTTGGGACACTGCAAATATAATCTTTGATAATCATCTTGGTAGATATCATTTAGTATCTTCTTTGGGGGATGATTATTTCGTTGTTTTATCTTTTGATCCTGCTTTGGGAGATAGTTTTATTTCTGTTGGTTATTTTAATAAATCTGATGATAAAGTGTATTGGGATGTTCTCTTGTCAAAGTTTGATTCTAATGTGTTTATGATTGATTCTGTTGCTTTTTTAAGCAATTCTACTTTTGTAATATCTTATGAGAAGAGGAAGTATTTTTTGAGATTTAATTTATCATATGATTTAAAGTCAAGTAATATTATTCGTGTTGGTCATTTTGATAAAGCAAATAAGAGAGTTGTTTGGCGGGATTCTGCTGTGATTGATTCTCATCGTGATAGTCTTTCTAAGGTTGTCCGTTTAAGTGATTCTCAGTTTGTTGCTGAATGTCTTTGGTATGAGGAAGTTAATGGAAAACCGACTGGGTTGAGGCATGCGAGAGGAGAAAAGCTTGTTAGAGGAGGAAAACTTGTCTTGGGGGAATATTCTAACAATAAGCTTTCTTTAACAGAATATGTTAATAACTCTTTATTTAATTGGATTACTGGAAGTATTCTTCATCCAAATCCAATCAATAATATGATGCGTCTTGATTCGTCTCATTTTATCTTGGTAGGTAAACCTAAATATGGTGATTCTTGGTCGAGTCTGTTTGTTGGTCACTTTGGTAATTCTAAAGTTGTTTGGGATTATGTGAAGAATACTGACATCCGCAGTACTTTTAATATTATTCAACTTGTTCCTTTGAATAATTCTTACTTTGTTGTTGCATACAGTAATTTCACTGGAGACTATTACTCTGGTGAAAGTTACGCCTTTTTTATTCGAACAGGTTATTTTAACGGTTCTAACATTGTGTGGGTTTCTTCTCCAAAGGCAATTAAGAAGTGGTCTCTTGAGCATGGGTTAACATCAAAGTATCACAAATTCATGGATTTCTCCTTTTCATTACTGAACAGCTCTCATTTAATTATGTTTTATAAAGAAGAATATTCTTCCCGGGCAATAGTTATTTACTGGTGGAAAGTACTTCCTGTTCCTTCTCATTCATCCTATTCGAGGAATTCTTCTCACAGCAGATCTTCTGCTTGTTCTTACGGCGAAGTTTGTACTTGTTGCAAGCGTCAGAGGACTTGGGGTAAAGATGAGTTTGTTTGTGAGCCTGGTGGTCAGTTGGTTGATCCGCATTATTATCTGGGCGGGCGTTGTGATTTGGATTGTTCTTCTTATGGGGGCAAGTTTAGGGGTTATTGTGTTGTTGATAAAGATGCTCCTCCTGTTAAGCATTGTCCTGTTGGTGAGGTTTGTGCTTGTTGTGAGGATAATATTGGTGAGAGTAATAATCCTTCTGCTCTTTTAATTAGTGAGAGTATTATGTGTAGTTTGGGCGGTTCTGTGCTTGTACCTCCTGTTAGGCCTTTGTTGAGGTGTAGTAAGAGTTGTAGTTCAAATGAGAAGAGTTATTGTGTTAATATTCCTAATTTGAGATAAATTTATCGATTGGTCCTTATTTTGATGGTTGTACTTCTGGTGTTTCTTCTTAATTCTCTCCTCTTTTTCGTAATCTTTAAATATCATTTGTTATTTTCCATCTCAAAAGTATGATAAAGTATGATAAAATTTGAGGTGGTATGAATGATGTGGTTTGTTGTATCGAGTGCACTTTTAGCTTTGGTCTTTGCATCTTTCCTCGCTTACTTTGTTGTTAAGCAGGATCCTGGTTCTAAGCAGATGAGGGATATATCTTCTGCAATTAGGGAAGGAGCGTCTGCTTATTTGAAGAAGCAGGACAGCACAATTGCAATTTTCTTCTTAGTAACTTTTGTTATTATGCTATTTTTGGCTTATTTCCATCTTATGAATTGGAGTATGCCCTTCTTGTTTTTAGAAGGTGGTTTCTTCTCTGGCTTGGCGGGTTATGTCGGTATGAGCATAGCTACTCTTGCCAATGTTAGAACTGCTAATGCGGCCCGCAAGAGTTTGAATAGGGCTTTGCAGATTGCTTTCTCTAGTGGTGCTGTTATGGGTTTAAGTGTTGTTGGTTTAGCTTTAACCGCCTTGTCTTTGAGTTTTGTTTTAGTTGCTCATATTTATGGCGTTAGTGCTGCCACAGGTGCCTTGTTCGCCTTTGGTATGGGCGCTAGTTCAGTTGCTTTGTTTGCTCGTTTGGGCGGTGGAATCTACACTAAAGCTGCTGATGTTGGTGCTGATTTAGTTGGCAAGGTTGAGGAAGGTATCCCTGAGGATGATCCAAGAAATCCTGCTGTTATCGCTGATAATGTTGGCGACAATGTTGGCGATGTTGCAGGCATGGGCGCTGATTTGTATGAGAGTTATGTCGGCAGTTTAATAGCAGCTTTGGCTTTGGGTTTTGCCACTTTTAAAACTATGAATGCAATCTTACTTCCTTTAAGTATCGCTGCGTCAGGAATTTTATCCTCAATATTCGGTTTTTTCTTTGTTAGGTCTAATGAAAGAGCTAACCAGAACTCTCTGCTGTTCGCTCTTAAAAAGGGGACAATTTCAGCCTCGCTTATGATAGCTTTCTTAGCTTACCTTTTCGTCAGAGGTTTTGGCTTTTCGAACAGTTTGTATTTGGTCATCCTGCTCGGTCTTTTGGTTGGTGTGTTCATTGGTTGGATAACTGAGTATTATACATCGAGTGGTTATAAGCCCGTTAAGGCTCTTGCTAAATCCTCTTTAACTGGCGCCGCAACTGTTATGATCGAGGGCTTGGCTGTTGGCATGTTGAGCACTTTCTGGCCTGTCGTCGCAATTTCTGTTGCTTCTTTGTTGAGCTTCTACATGTCTGGAGGAGCTCAGAATTTTAACGCTGGTTTGTATGGAATTTCTTTAGCTGCTGTGGGTATGCTGAGTACTTTAGGCATTACTTTGGCGACGGATGCTTACGGCCCTGTTGCTGATAATGCTGGCGGTATTGCTGAGATGAGCGGTCAGAGTGAGAAGGTTAGGAAAAGGACTGATGCTCTCGACGCTTTGGGAAATACTACTGCCGCGACGGGCAAAGGTTTTGCCATTGGCTCAGCAGCATTAACAAGTTTAGCTTTGATAGCGACTTTAAAGACTATTTTCCCACAGGTTTCGATTGAGATTTTAAACCCAAATGTTATGGCTGGTCTTTTAATTGGCGCTATGCTGCCTTTCTTGTTTTCATCTATGGCTCTTCGCGCCGTTGGCAGAGCGGCTTCTGCTGTTGTTGATGAGGTTAGGTATCAGTTCAAGCATTTGAAGTTGTTGTCCGGTAAGAATAAGCCGAATTATGCGAGGGTTGTTTCAATAACAACCGGCTCTGCTCAGAGGGAGATGATTCTGCCTAGTGTTACCGCGGTTCTTTCACCTATTGTTGTCGGCATCTTGTTTGGTCCTTCCTCTCTTTTTGGACTTCTTGCGGGCGCTTTAGGTTCAGGTTTTGTTTTGGCGATTATGATGTCAACTGCTGGTGGAGCTTGGGACAACGCTAAGAAATTTGTTGAGGACGGCAACCATGGTGGCAAGGGAAGTTCAGCTCACAGCGCTTCCATAGTTGGAGACACTGTTGGCGATCCGTTCAAGGATACTGCTGGTCCTTCATTGAACATATTGATTAAGCTGATGTCAATGGTGTCTATTGTGTTTGCGCCTTTGATTTTGAAGCTTGCATTGATGCACTGATTGCAGAAATAGACTTTTTATTTTATTTTCTTTTTAATATTCTTACTTGTTTTTGTTGTTTAATATCTTAAACAACCTGCTTATTCTTATCTCAGCCCCGACTAATGGCATGTCAAGTTGGAAATTTTCTATCACTTGAGGATTTACTTCTCCAAAGAATCCAATCTCTTCTCCGTTTATGATTATACTTGCTGCTCTTCCCGGTATAAATGTTTCTGACGCGTGCTCCTCTATTTGGTAATTTAAATTTATGCTCCTCATAATTGCGTCTATTATCCTCTTAATCTTTGTGAAGTCTTCTTCTTTTCCGCAAAGAACTATTCCCAAATCTTTTTCTTCTCTTACCTTTGTTTCTTCATCGTTGTCTTCATAGAATACTGTGTTTATTTCAAACAGGTTCTGCGGGTAGTCGTAATGTTTGTTGTCTGATAGCACTTTCATTAGTGAGGGGAGAATATGTTTTCTTAAGGAAGTATATCCAATTGTTACAGAATTCTTTATTTGTATTAAATCTCCTTTGAATCCTGCTTTTTTCTCCTCGCTTTCATTGGTTATGTTGTTTGTGTTTGTCTCCAGCAGTCCAAACCCTATCAGCATTTCAATTATTTTTCTTGAGAACTTTTCTTCTTTATCTTCCTCTCCTATTGTGCTTATGTCTGGTAGTTCTCCTTCTATCTTATCGTATCCGTAGGCTATCGCAATGTCTTCTACAATGTCAAATGGGTGTAAAATGTCTGTTCTATAAGCTGGTATTATCGCTTTCTTGTTTGAGTAATCAAGGTTCATTCTCTTTAGGAGTTTTTTTACTTTTTTCTCATTTAACTCGATGCCTAATATTTCAGAAGCGTATTTTGTGCTGAATCTCATCTTTGTCGGTTTTAGGTTCGGTGTTTCGTCCTTGCCGACTTTTATCGTGTATATCTTCCCTCCTCTCATAGCTAAGGAGGTTGATAGAATGTTTAATGTTTTGTTTACTGCGTTCTCATCTTCGCCGGTAACCTCAATGAATATATCTGTTGTTTTTTCAGTTACTTGAGTTCTTGAGCTGTTTATTATTGGAGGGAAGCTAACTACTTGATTATCTTTGTCTAATAATATAGGATACTTTTCTTTGTCTTCCAATATCCAAGCGTAGTCTTTTCCCTTAGGATGTTTCTTAAGAATTTCTTCCAAATTCATTTCCTCTGTTTCATTTAGTGGAATGAAGGATATTTTGGTTGGATGAACTGCTTTATACTTTAAGGGGAATTTTATCTCTTTTAGGTCGTGTATTCCTATTGCAACTTTTCTCCTGTTCCTGCCGTATGTTTTGTGTATCTTTTCTTGAACCTGCATGAGTGATTTAATTATTTTGTCAGTTACCTTGATGTTTCTTATGATAGCTCCTGCTATGAAAGGCCTCACTCTTTTAACATTGTTCTCAATTATTATCTTCTCTTTACTCTTGTTTACTTTGTAGTCTATAATTCCTGTTTTTATTCCTAAGAAGGCTTTTATTGCCCTTGCGAACCCTTCAATTGTCAGAAGGTCTGTTCTGTTTGGAAATATCTCAACAACAATGTCATCCTTTTCTATCCTCTTTAAATCTGTTCCCAAGTAGCTTATTGCGTGGCTCAGCTCTTCATCTCTTATCTTCCTTCCTATCAAATTCAGCAGGTCCTTTTTGTCAAATGTTAAAGTTGGCATTTTACAACAACCACTCTTTTATTGTTCTTAATTTTTTTATGTCGTTATTATAAATTTCTCTTATGTCATTCATTTGATGATAATTTTTTATTATTCTTGCAAGCCCCAGCCCCCATGCTAAGACTTGAGTATCTCTGCCTGTTAATGTTTTGACGACTTCAGGCCTGAACATTCCTGCTCCTCCAAGTTCAAGCCATGAATCATGTTCCTTGTCGAATACTTCCACTTCAACGCTCATCTCTGTGTATGGGAAATATGCAGGTCTTAATCTTATTTTATCATAATTCATTTTTTTGAAGAATTCTTTCAAGTATCCTATTAAATTTTTGAATGTGACATCCCCTATGACAATTCCTTCGGTTTGGTTGAATTCGAAGAGGTGGCTCCAGTCAAGTGTTTCATTCCTATAAACTCTTCCGATTGAGAAGTATTTTGCTGGTTCGTTGTTTCCATATCTTGATGCTAATGTTCTTGCGCTTAGCACTGTTGTGTGCGTTCTTAAAACCAGTTGTTTTGCTTTCTCAACATCCCACTTATACTTCCATCCTGTGCTTCCAGTGTCTCCTCCATTCTCATGGGCTTTTTTTACCGCCATTACAACTCTTTTGTTTGGCAGATCTCCCACACTTGGTTTTTTCAGGAAGAAGGTATCCTGCATTTCTCTAGCTGGATGGTCCTGCGGTGTGAACAATGAATCGAAGTCCCAAAAGGCAGTTTGGACTATTGAACTTTTCATCTCTTTGAATCCCATCTCAAGCCAGATTTGTCTTATATATTCTATTGCTTTGTTGACGAAGTGTCTCCTGCCGAAGTATAAGTTTGGAACTTGAGCTTGAATATCATACCTTCTGAATTTTTTCTTCGTCCACTCTCTTGTCAGAAGAACTTTTGGCGTGAGCTTGTTTATTATGTTGTCCTCAAACCCTACTTTCAGCACTTCAAGTCCTAACTCTGTTAACTGAGCTGTTTTCTCCTTTTTTGTTTCAATCTTTATTATTTTATTTCTTCTCTTTAGCTCGTTGAATATTTTTAAGTCTTCCTCATTCAGCTCGTTTAAGTTTAACGGGAGTTTTTTTAAGAACCTTTCCTCTGGAAGTTCTGTTGTTAAATATTTTCTTCCGAAGTCTGTTAGGCTTATTTCAAGCTCTTTCTTTTTTATGGCGTATATTATGTTTCTTCTTCTTAGAATTCCTATGCTCGCGCTTATCTCATTCTTGTCGAGCCCGGTTTTTTTCTCAATTTCCTTTAATGTTGTTGTTTTCAGTCCAACTGCGTTCAAAAATCTTCTTTCGGGAAGTTCTGTTTCAACATATTTCTTCCCGTTTGTGTCAAGTGTTATTGTCTCCTGCTTTTCTTCTCTTACTTCTACCAATTTCTTGTTTTTGAGCCATTGCAATGCTCTCATTACTTCAATCTTCTTCAGCCCGGTTATTGATGTTAACTCTTCAACGCTCTTGCTTTCCTTTAGATAAAGTATAACTTTTCTTTCCAGGGGGTGAAGGCTGTTTGCTATTTTTTGAGGGTTCATAAAAATCTGAGTTAGTGAAGTTAAATATATATTTAAATGTTTTCTATGGTTTTTATACTATTCTGAGATTGTTCATAAAGCTTATAAATAGACTTTTGTTCTTTGTGCGAAAGAGGTGATAAAATTGTCAGGTGATTCTTTTGATTTCAAAAACTCTTCTGTTGAAGAGGTCCTCAAGTTTTTTGGCTCATCCATAAGTTCAGGCTTGTCCTCTGGAAAAGTGAGCGAGTATCATAAGAAGTTTGGTTATAATGTTCTTCCGGAGAAGAGTGTGAACCCTTTTCTTAAATTCTTGTCTTATTTTTGGGGTCCTATTCCTTGGATGATTGAGCTTGCTGCTGTTTTGTCGTTGTTGATTCATCATTATACTGATTTTTGGATTATATTTTCTCTTCTCATATCTAATTCCATAGTTGCTTTTATTGAGGAGCATAATGCTCAGAATGTTATTGCTCTTCTTAAAAAGAAGATGGCTCTTAAGGCTCGTGTTTTGAGGAATAAGCATTGGATTGATGTTGATTCTTCTGATTTGGTTCCTGGAGATGTTGTTCATTTGAGCATTGGCAATATCGTCCCTGCTGATGTTAAACTGATTAATGGTTTTGTGGACGCTGATGAATCCTCTTTAACTGGGGAATCCCTCCCTGTCAATAGAGTTAAAGGCGATATTGTTTATTCAGGCTCTATTGTTAAGAGAGGAGATGCCGACGCTGTTGTTGTGAAGACTGGTGTTCATACTTATTTTGCTAAGAGTGTTAGTTTGGTGGAAGAAGCTGATAATGTAAGTTCTCTGCAGAAGGCTCTTATGAAGATGGGGGAGTATCTTATTGCTTTGGCTGTGATAACTGTCGCTGTGATATTCGCTGTTGCTTTGTCAAGAGGCGAGGATTTTGCTTTGATTCTTAAGTATGCTCTTATACTGACAGTTGCTTCTATCCCTGCTGCTTTGCCTACTGTTCTTTCAGTAACCTTGTCGGTTGGAGCCCGAAATCTCGCCAACAAAAAAGCAGTTGTTACAAAGCTTACTTCCATTGAGGAATTGGCTGGTTCTGATATTCTATGCTCTGATAAGACGGGAACTTTAACTGTGAATAAACTTACAGTGGCTAATCCAATTCCCTTCGGTAAGTTCAGCAAAGAAGATGTGATTATGTACGCTTCATTAGCCTCTTCTAAGGAGACAGAGGATCCTATTGATTCTTCTATTTTATCTTATGATAAAACCTCTGAGAACCTTTCAAAGTTTAAGGTTTTGAAGTTTATTCCTTTTGACCCAGTCAGTAAGAGGAGTGAATCTGTTGTTAAAGCAGGGAATAAGACTATAAGAGTTACTAAGGGGGCTGTTCAAGTTATTCTAAAACTCTGCAGGCAGAGAATTGATAAGAAATTGAGCAGGACTTTGGATGATTTGGCGTCTAATGGTTATCGTGTTTTGGCTGTTGCTGTTAAATCAAGTTCTAAATGGAGTTTTGTTGGTTTAATTCCTCTGTTTGATCCGCCTAGGCCTGACGCCTCATCTGCGGTTAGTCTGTTGAATAAACTTGGCGTTAAGGTTAAAATGATAACTGGAGACAACTTATTTATAGCTAAGCATATCGCTTCTATTCTTAAGATTGGGAAGAATATTGTTTCCGCATCCAAACTTTTCACTAAAAATTTGAAGGATGAGGAGCTTTACAAGTCGGTCTCTTCGGCTGATGGTTTCTCAGAGGTCTTTCCCGAGCATAAGTTTAAGATTATTAAAGTTTTGCAGGGCCACGGCCACTTGGTTGCTATGACCGGCGATGGAGTTAATGATGCTCCAGCTTTGAAGGAGGCTAATTGTGGTATAGCTGTTTCTGGAGCTACCGATGCCGCGAGGGCTGCAGCTTCTGTTGTTCTGCTGGCTCCTGGATTGTCTGTCATTGCCGATGCGGTTAGGGAAGCTAGAAGGGTTTTCAGCAGAATGGTTAATTATGCGATTTATAGAGTTGCGGAAACCATAAGAGTTTTGCTGTTCATGTCTTTATCTATTATTGTCTTTAATTTTTATCCAATAACTGCTCTTATGATAGCTTTACTGTCAATCCTTAACGATATTCCTATTCTCACCATCTCTTTGGACAATGTCAAGGAGTTTGACAAGCCTGTTGATTGGAATTATAAGGGGTTTTTTATTCTTACCAGCGCTTTGGGAGTTGCAGGTGTTCTGAGCACTTTCTCTTTGTTTTATATTGTCAAGGTGCTCTTTAAATTGTCGCTTCCTCTTATTCAGACAGCAATATTTCTTAAGTTGGTTGTTGCAGGCCACTCAACTGTTTTTGTCACGAGGTCGAGGAAGCACTTTTGGAGCAGGCCTTTCCCTGATAGGAGATTGTTGCTTGCTGTTTTAACAACTGATTTAATAGCGACCTTGATGTCTGTTTACGGCATTCTCTTAAAGCCTATTGGCTGGCATCTTGCTATCTTCATTTGGTCTTATGCTTTGGCTTGGATGCTGTTC
Organism: Candidatus Woesearchaeota archaeon; assembly: GCA_015520525.1. Taxonomy (GTDB): domain Archaea; phylum Nanobdellota; class Nanobdellia; order Woesearchaeales; family WAPY01; genus WAPY01. Next base: position 38 of record WAPY01000079.1, on the reverse strand, counting down.
AACGACTTTGTCAAGCTTGCAGTTTTAAAGAAGTATAG
>WAPY01000078.1 GCA_015520525.1 Candidatus Woesearchaeota archaeon | reverse complement strand
AGATGTGTATAAGATACAGGCAATATCTTTAACCATAAGGGGAAGAATGATAAAAGATTTAAATAAGTGTTGATTTGTAAGAACATAATGAAAATAATATATGTTGAATTCAAAAGGATAAATGTGAGAAATTACTTGACAAAAGAAAACACAGCAGTGTTTGAAACATTCATTGAGGATACGGAAGGTAAGCAAATAATAAGGCCAAGGCTGGAGATAAACAAGGCAAAACTTGGCATAATAAAAGCTGTTATAAAAGAAGAAGAAAAAATCCACAGCAGGTTCGGAGAAGAAACAAAGGTAGTCATTCAAGACAAGGAATTTGTCAAGGAGGCAATAAGCAGATTCATAGACAAGTTAAGAGAGATAACAATAACTATGGACAGGAAAGACCCGAGCAAATACCTCGACGCTCTAACGAGGATAAACAGGCTGAGCCTCAACTTTGAGAAAGCGAGGGAGGAGATGAATAATGAGCCCAAAAAGAAGCCTCAAGATTGGAGGGAAAAATTAAGACTTACAAGGTTGAGGCTGAGAAAGAATGAACCACAAGATTAAACTCATAAAATATTTGATCGTCCTGCTTTTAACATTCGCATTCTTGGCTGTAATCTCCATAGTTGATGAAGTGAACGGAGTTAAAATATTTGATATTGGAATAGGAGTAGAAAATTATCTCGTTCTCTTATTATCCCTGCTGTCTATGATAAAAATAATATTTGACTTAAAAGAAGCATAAAATAATTAAGGATAAAATTAATCAACGCACCTGCAAGGTTTAAAACCTGCCTTAACCGCTTCTTCTTTTGACTTAAAAACAATCTTATTTTTAGGAAGTATGTTCTTAGCAAAGGGGCATTCTGGAATGTGGAATTTATTCGACTCCTTGGACGCAACAAAAAAAGACTGGCATAAGTTTACATCAGCTTCGGGGGAATTATTAATGTTAACTCCTATTTTTATATTGGAATCTTTAGAAGTATTATCTTTCTTATTCGCTCTCTCTTCGTTATTAAGCTTTTTGTAGTAAGAAAAGTCAAGCTCATCGAGAGAGAACAATAGGTTGCAGTGCTTGCAGTAATAACCAAGCTCGTCGTTGCCTACAACATCACTGCCGCATAAAGGACAGCCATGCCTGACAATGAAAACCTTGCCTGACTTGTCAGATTTCAAAGACATGATTTTAATTATCCTTCCTCAAATAAATAGTTTGTGATGGGAAAGCAAAGCTTATGCCTTCTTTATTGAACTCTTCATACAATTTCTGCCTTACTTTCTCTTTAATGCCCCAAGCTTTTTTATAGGAAGGAACCCAATAATAAATGTTAAAGTTAAGAGAGAAATCTCCAAGTTCATAAAAGTAAACGGAAGGAGCAGGATTTTTAAGAATCTCATCAAAAGAATTAACAACTCTTAAAGCAACTTCTTTAACTTTACTAACATCAGAACCATACTCCACGCCGATTTTAATAACAGTCCTGCTCGGCTCCGTCCTCGTGTGGATTGTAATCTTAGATGAAGCAACCTTTGAGTTTGGAAGAACAACAATATCATTATCATAAGTTTTTATCCTGACGCTTCTAAAAGACATAGCGTCAACAACACCAAATGTGCCGTCGTCAAATTCGACAATCTCTCCAACCTTTAAACTCTTATCGCCCAATATTGCCAAACCGCTGAACAAATCAGTGAATGTTGTTTGAACAGCTAGAGCAACAGCGACGCCCGCAACACCAAAACTCGCAAGCAGGGTTGTTATCTCAACACCCCAGACCCTGAGCACAACGAATAAAGCTATTGAGTAGACGAAGAAATCAAGAACCATCTTGAAAGTGCGGGCCATAGCCTGCTCAACTTCTTCATCACGATGAGAGATTTCCATCCAAAAAGTTACAAGCACAGAGTTAAAATCAACGAGAGCCCACACTAAAGCGAGGAGAGCCAAAGATGTTAAGGACCTCAGCACATACAGGTTGTTGGTCAACGCCACAGCAGAAAACCTTAGAGAGTAAAGAAACAAAGATAAAAGAAGAGCCTTCAACATCGATGAAAAAGCATGCTCTCCCTTAAAAGAAGGAAGCTTCTTAAAAAGAGACTTCAAAAGCCTCAAGAACAACAGATAAGCGAAGAGCAGTAGAGAAAAGGACACAACAAACCTTATGACCGTGCTTGACAAGGAATTAGATAATATGGGAATATCCATGAAAACACCTCTTTTTAATAAAGAATATGTAAAAGTTATTAAACTTTACCAATTTAGGCTGCAATTCTCTCCTCTACCTTTATCTTGCCTGGAAGAGGAAGTTTATAAACCGCCTTCTTGAGAGCTCTCTTGGCAATCTCAACCTTATCCTTATTAACATGAACTTCAAAAAGAACCTTGCCCTTTTTAACCTGAGCAGCAATACCAATAACCTTACCAAAAGCGTGGCTCATACCAGTGCTCAAACGGTCAGCACCAGCTCCAGTGGCTAAAGGATTCTCTCTAAGTATGTGATGAGGGTACATTCTAACCTTAAAATAATAACCGAGCTTGCCCAACTTCTCCTCCAAGAACTTGTTGGCTGAGAGCCTTGCAGACTCAATGGATTCCTGCCTTATCTGCATATCTCTATCAGATATTAATGAAACAACAGTATCAAAAGAATCATCCTTAAGATTTCCCATGTCAAACCTAACAACCTTCAAGTGAGGCCTTGCCTTCACAAAGGACTGCTTCCTATACTTTGAAACCCTAGTATAAGGCCTTTCAAGCCTCCTGCAAGTTACATTCTTTTTAAGTCTAGCCATAAAATGAGAGGGGTAAGCGCCTATTTTTAAATGTTTTGTTTTGATAAGAGAGAATGCGCCGGCCGGGATTCGAACCCGGATATACGGCTTGGAAGGCCGCAGTCATAGCCATTAGACCACCGGCGCAGTGGTGCTAAAAAGGATTGACAAAGTATTTATAAATTTAACGAAAGTCGTCCGCCTTGAAAAACTTCGCCACCTTAACCCCCCTTTGAAGAGAGTAATGTGAGCCTATGCTCCTCCCGTAAATTTTGTCAGGAACACATAATGTTCTGTAAAAGTCAAGCTTGCTTATAGGCATGGAATCCTCAAGGATAACAGGAGAAAGCTCATTGGAATGAACTTCAAGAACAAGCTGTCCGTTGAAGCCATTATCTATAAAACCCGCAAAGTGAAGTGTGGCGTTTATTCCCAAGTAAGAATGACTCCTAAGTTCAGAGCTCAAATGAGGAGGGACCATTAAAAACTCTTTGCTCCTGAATAAAGCGTAAGAGCCCGGTTCAAGTTTAACCTTGTTATCCTTTGACAAGACAACATCAAAATAATCCTCAATTTTATAATAGTTCAACTTTGATGTATCAATAGGCTCCCAAACCTTCCTAGCTATTAATCCTGCATAAGAGCTGTTCGCCAAGTCGAGATGAACTCTAACACCATCCCAAAAATAAAGTGTTTTATATGAATCCTTAACCCATTTGTTTAGCGAGCTTTGATAATCAACAAGTTTGTTCCTTGAGAATTCTGACTTAAGCTCCGACGGTGGCAACCTTCCTTCTGACTTGTAAAAAAACCTCAACTGGTTCAAAGACATATTCGGATATAGTATGATGTTGAAAGCAAGAGGTTGAACCAACAACCATAAAGAAATTGTTCTTCCCTTGACAAGTTGAACCTCATCAAAAGCATAATTATAATCTGCCAAAAGCCTCGTGTTCAAGAATAAACGGCCGAAACTGCTCTTTGGAGAGGAGCGTATAAAAATATCCTCCGCCCAAGAAAGCTTTTCGTTGAGAGGTATGAGATATGTAAACCCGCGCCTAAGTTCAAAACCTCCCTCGAGGGAATACTCCCTGACAGCACCATTAGGCAGGGTTTTCAATATATCTTCAATCTTCTTGTCCCATTTAGGCCTGAAAACACCTATTGAGGAATCCAATGAAAAAATCTTATTTGATAATGTAGGGTCAAGAGAAGCAGGCTGTATTTTAGAATCATCAGCAGAAGGCTTAACGATGCCGTTATCAAAGAGTTCCCTGATCTTCTGAGATGGGAGAGTTCCCTCTTTAAAATCACAGTTGTCAAGATTCAAAACCATAAACAACAAAAAGCCGAGGAGCTTAAAAAGATTTCTGATAAATTAAAGCTCACACTCCTTAGAGATCATAAGAGACAATCTCTTAATTCCCTCATAAATTTCTTCTTTGCTGGGGAAGGTAAAGTTCAACCTCATATACTCATTAGGCTCACCGCTTGGGTCAAACGCTCCTCCAGGAATAAAAATGACTTTATATTTCTTAATCATTTCCTCTGCTTTATTTAAGTTGAAATTGCAGGGAGTCTTAAGCCAGAGGAAAAAACCTCCCTCTGGATTGTTCCAACTGACAAGTTCTTTAGGCATATACTCTTTGAGAGCTTTAAGCATAATGCCTCTTTTCTCCTTATACGCTTTTTTCAGCTTATCAATATGTGCAGGTAGAATAGGGAAAAGGTTAGATATTAAATATTCATTCAACGGCGGTCCACACAGAACAGCAGCCTGTTTAAATTGATTTAATTTTTCAACAATACCCTTATCAGCCAGAATCCATCCTTCCCTAAGACCGGGTGAGAGAATCTTTGAGAAAGTTCCGAGCGAGATCACATTATGATACTTTTTCTTCTGCGCCAGTTCATATATAGAAGGCAGTTTTTCCTTCCCACTATAATCCAACGCCCTATAAGGAGCATCCTCAACAATAAGAAAGTTATACTTATTTGACAGTTCAAGCAATTTTTCCCTCCTCTCAAGGGACATCCTAACACCAGCAGGATTCTGGAAGTCAGGGATAACATAAGCGAACTTTAAGTTTTGACCAGAGCTACTGAAAGCCTTTAACTTTTCCTCTAAATTATCGACATTCAACCCGTCCTTATCAATGGGAACAATGACAAAATGCGGATTCTTCAGATTAAAAGCAGACAACGCTCCCAAGTAAGTTGGAGAACCCACCGCCACATTATCATCTTCATTAATTAACAACCTCGCTATGAAGTCAAGGGCTTGCTGTGAACCTACAGTTGGAAGTATGCTGTTATTATACTCCTTGCCAACAAGGATATTGTCTTTTTCCAAAAAGCCCACAAGCCCATCAATATATTTTCCTACTCCGCTGGTCTTTCCGTACTGAAATATCTTCTCTGGATGATTTATATTTTCTCCCCATGATTTATTAAACTCTTCTGTTGGAAAGAGAGAAGGATCTGGGAGTCCTCCTCCAAGAGAAACAACTTTTACTCCATCAATATCCATACCAACATATCTCAAAAACATTCTTATTGCAGAAGGCTTAGCCAAGCTTGCTTCACGAGAAAAATTATTGATGTCCCGCGAACTAATTTTAATAGAAAGAGATCCTCCCATTGTGTATCACAATTTTAACTCAAAAGTAATCAAAATATATAAATGTTTCCCTTGAATAGTTTATGTCAAGGAAGTGCTTGGAGTCCCATTAACTAATAATCCCCCAGTCACAGCCCCTGCAATGAGATTGAACATCAACACAACTAAGAAAGTTATAACCACATAAAGCAAAGTTGCTTTCACCAAAGAATTCCCAACATAATAATGCTCGCCTAACTTGTCAGAACCGTTCTCAATATTGCTTGCAACTCCCGCAAGTATATAAATAACTTCAACAACATAAACGCCTACGACAATTTGGAAATAATAAGTGGGCATTCCCGAACCGCCGAATATTTGAGTAAGATTGCCCATAGATTGAGCACTCGCGCCGGTCTGTCCAAGCTGAGAGCCGAGCTTCTGCATTATATTGGTTATCATAGAGGCAAGTCCAACGACGATTCCAGCGATTAGAGGAGTTATGAACGAGATTTGAGTCTTCATAGATGAGATCGTGTCAGCCAGCAAGTCCTTAAGACGCTCATTAACTCTATGCATTTCCTTAATATAAGTTGAAACATTCATAAGAGCATTTGAGACTGCCGAAGGGCCCTTCTTAGCGCTCTCAACCAAAACTTTCATAGAACTCTCAATCATATTAGACGGAAAGAAAACTAAAGCACCCCTGTCCTTGTTGAAAATCGCCTCCTCAATACCCATGCCGAATTGAATAAGATTTGTGCTCACAATCTCAAAAAACTTGCCCGACAAGGTTCCCTTCATAACTTGAGCTACCTTCTGACAGGCAATCTCAACCGGCAGGCCATCGCCAATCCTATTGGCGAGCTGGAATAAAGCTGAGGCAAACTCTTGCTCTAAAGATTTAGATTTCTCCCTAATCTCAACAAGTTTGTGGGATGTTAAAAGGAGATAAACTCCCATGGAAAGTCCAAATGCCAAAGGGATAAACAAGCTGAGAATGGCAGCGCCTAAACCAAAAGGACCCTGGACTCCTCCAGTACCATCTTTGCCTGTGGGCACATAACCAAAGAAGGAGAACTTACCTCCAAAACTGTCCTTAAATGAAGCGTCAATATTCGCAACCAATGAAGGAGCAAACAAGTGCATTAAAACAGGGAATAACCCAATCAAGAATAAAACTACGAAAATTCCTACCGCAAGGTATTTGGGATCAACCTCAAATTCAGACTTACCGAATCGGATGAGAACCTTCTTAAATTTCTCATAATCCTTATGATACTGTGATATGTCAACATCACCATAACCTGTAGGCCTAGACGAGAGCAGCGCCTTTCCCAAAAAGTAAACAATTATTGGAAGGATTATATTGTAAAAGAAAGCGAGCTCATACCAAGTTATACCAAGAAAGCTTATTGCCAATGGAAGCATGACCAAACCAAGAAGAGGGAGGATTATACCAAACATGTGAAGCATGGTAATGGGAGACTTTAAATTGTGGGCGTAGTGAAGCATCTTTTCATAAGTCTCATCAAGCATGACTGAAAGAGCCTTCTCAAGAGCGTTTATCCTTCTATCTTCAGAACTCTCAAGCAGGGAGGATTCAACTAAATGCATTGACTCGACAAATTCGGGGCTCCACTTCTTCCAAGTTTCCAAATAATTATCAAGGGACTCTTTTACAGACGGAAACTTCTGCGTCTCAACATCCCACAATATTCTCTTAAGGTCAACTGACAAGGGAGGAGAAAGATGCTGAGCTGCAAATTTAATGGCAAGCTCAAGATTAGAGGTGTGCCTCATGTATGTTACAACATAGAACACCGCAAGAACCATTTGACTGCTCGCCTTCAAACGCCAGCTGTCTGCGAGGATAAAAGGAAGTTTTTGAAGAGCATAGAATAGAATTAAAGCAAGGATTGTCATAGCAACAACAGCCATCAGAGAGTTAAATATTAAAAACGATAAAATGCCGAAGAAAACAAAAACAAACATGGGAACAAGCACCGAGAAGCTCATAACTCCCTCAGGCGTTACATTCATGTGGGTTATGTAAGCCATTTCCTTCAACTTTCTGGCTGTCTCTGCATCAGGTGAAAGTTTAAGAATACTCTCAGACCAAGAACAAGCCTTCTCATACCAAGTCTTTTTTGTCTTGACAAGGTCCATCTTAAACTGATTATACTGAGATGAAGTAAGATGCTCTGAAGACTCATCAAGGTCAATCTGGCCTTTAAGCTTTGATTTATACTTATCAAAAAGCTCCCTCAACTCTTCCTCAGACAGTGCCATTCATCCCAAAAAGAGAAGATTACATAATAAAAGTTTTGTAACCACATAAAAGTTAACAACAAATTATAAGGAAACAACACAAAACTTTTTATAATACAATAAGAATAAAATAATGAATATGCCAGCAAGAAACTGTCCAAGCGAAATAGTTCATGAAGGTGAAGATGTAATTCTTGAAATAGATTGTTCAAAGTGTCCTTTAGTTCCAAGCTTAGAGGATACTCCAACCTGCATGGCTTCTGTAATAACGAAGATAGCTGAAAATGACGACATAACAAAGGTGATATTCAGACAGAATAGGGACTATGAGTATGATCTAAACCAAGTCAGTTTGGTAAAAGAGATTGCAAAAATTTACAGGAGATTAGTCAAAGACAAGACGATGATAAGTTACTACGGACTTTCAAAAGGGCTCCAAACAACAAAGTATGTGAACAAATGGTATACAGAACTGCATAGTATAATATTTGACCTTTTAAAGAGCGATCCGTTGGGAGCTTACGCCGAACTGAAAAGATTAAGAAGAATAGAAGAGATTGAGCTTGACAAAAGCGTCGACCAGGCGGACATTCAAGCGCACAAGAAATACTTAATTGTTCTCGACTACTTAATCAACCTGCTTGAAGATACAAAATTAATAATGATAGCAAAGCCATATTTGAACGGGTATGTCTTGGGCAATAGAGAAGTTTACAGGAAGATATTCTCGCCTATAATAAAACCAGACTTCATGGCGACAAAATTAATGACAAACTACCCTGAAGATGCTGAAGAGTTGGACAGCTACAAACTAGCGGATGATGTTGAAGTGACAATATTCAAACTAAAAAATTCCATACAGAATTTATACCACATAATTCCTCCAGAGTTCAAACTCTTTGAGGATAAATATGAACTATTGGACACGGCAAGGAAGATAATAGCAGAGCACAAACCGAAAAAATCGGAATTCGTTGACCCTGAAAGAATGAGGCAGGTATTCCACAATGTAGGCTATGATTTAATAGAAGAACTGGCAAGCTACCAAAACATGAAATTAAGTTCTGAAGAAATAGAAAAATTGACAAACATTCTCGTAAGATACACCGTCGGATTCGGGCTTATAGAAGTTCTTTTGTCTGACGAGAAAGTTCAGGATGTAACGATAAACAGCCCTATGGGTCAAGTCCCAATATTTATTGTTCATCAGGACTTCGACGACTGCGTGACTAACATAGTTCCAACGAGGGCTGAAGCAGAGTCCTGGGCTTCAAAGCTAAGGATGATGTCAGGCAGACCTTTAGACGAGGCGAATCCAATCTTAGACACAGAAATATCTCTGCCGAGAGCAAATGCAAGAGTAGCTGTAATATCAGAACCATTAAACCCAACAGGATTAGCCTACGCTTTGAGAAGGCACAGAGACAAACCTTGGACACTGCCCTTATTCATAAAGAACAGAATGCTGAACCCTCTCGCAGCTGGAATAATAAGCTTCTTAGTTGATGGTTCAAGAACAATGCTAGTTGCAGGAACAAGGAGCGCGGGAAAGACATCCCTGCTGAGTGCAATAATGGTTGAGATAATGAGAAAATATAGAATAATAACCATAGAGGACACTCTCGAACTGCCCACAACATCTCTGAGAAAATTAGGATACAATATTCAGCCGATGAAGGTTGCAAGCGCAATGACAAAGGGAAGCTCAGAGGTTCCTGCAGATGAGGGTATAAGAACAACATTGAGAATGGGAGATTCATGCTTAATAGTCGGCGAAGTTAGAAGCACAGAGGCGAGGGCTCTTTACGAAGCAATGAGAGTAGGGGCACTAGCTCATATAGTTGCAGGAACAATTCATGGAGCATCGCCTTATGGAGTTTATGACAGGGTCGTTAACGACCTTCAAGTTCCGAGAACAAGCTTCAAAGCCACAGACATAATCATAGTTGCAAACCCAATAAAGAGCGCCGACGGACTCCATAGATGGAGGAGGGTAACTCAAATCTCTGAAGTGAGGAAGTTCTGGGAGAAAGATCCTTTAGTAGAAAACGGCTTCGTTGACCTGATGAAATACAACGCAAAGACCGATCAGTTGGAAGCATCTCAGGATTTAATAAACGGCGACTCTGAGATTATAAAAGCAATAGCTGGGAATGTTAAGGAATGGGCAGGCAACTGGAACGCTGTTTGGGACAATATACTGCTGAGGGCGAAAACAAAGGAACTTCTCGTCAAGTATTCCGACAAAATAAACAACAGAAAACTGCTCGAAGCTGAACATGTCATACAAGCCAACGATCAATTCCACAGAATATCCGACGATGTTAAGGAGGAGCTTGGAAAACTCGACAGCAAAACAATACTGTTCAAATGGGAAGAGTGGCTGAAAAGGTATATAAAGAAGAAACAAATAAGCGGTGAATTATGATGAATCAAAAACCAAATCCAACTCAAAAGGCGAGCAGTCCTCAGATTCCAACTAGGCCAGTGCAGAAAACAGCACAGCCTTCGCCGGGGGCGAACATATCAAGCTTAACAAGAAGAGTGAGAATGCTCGAGGAGAGATACACAAAAGCATCAAACAGAATGGATATGGATGAGCACGCACTGATTGATTTCAAGAAGAAAGTCAACATAGAAATAAGAACAATAAACTCAGATTTAGACGACATAAAAAGGGACATTGCCGACATAAAGGAAAAGATTACAATGATCGTTAAGGAGCTTAAAACAACGGCGAGAAAGGGAGATGTTAATGTTCTGAAAAAATACCTCGACCTGTGGGAGCCCTTAAATTTCATAACGAGAGATGAATTTGAGAAGAAGATTAAAGAACTAAAAAACAACAATCAAAAGCTTTAAAAATAAAGTAGCAATATAAAAATTGAGGTAAATAAAATGCCTGAAGAAATACCAATTGATAAAGTTCTTCAAATGAGAACTCAAGGATTGAGCAATTCCCAAATAATTGAACAGCTGGAAAGGGAAGGTTACACTCCAAATCAAATATTCGACGCTATGAATCAAGCGGACATGAAATCTTCTGTCACAAAAGCTCCAACACCCGAAGAGTTTGAGGGAGTTCAGAACCCAATGATGAACAATACACAGCCCCAACCTGAAGCTGTGCAGCAACCCCTCATCAACGCAGAGCAGAATCAAGCTTTACTAACTCAAACAGCGCCTGAGCAGGGGGAAGTTTTAGATGTGGGAACTGAGAAAATAGAAGAAGTTGCCGAGGCAATAATAGACGAAAAATGGCAGGATTTTGTAGATACAATAAATAAGGTTATAGAGTGGAAGGAGAACATGGAGAAGAAGATCACTCAGATGGAAAGCCAAATTAAAGATTTAAAGGATCAATTCTCGCAACTTCAGAAGGGAACGCTGGACAAGATGGCTGAATACGACGAGCATGTGACTGATATAGGAACAGAAATAAAAGCTATGGAGTCTGTGTTTAAGAAAATACTGCCCACATTAACAGAGAATGTGACGCAACTTTCAAACATTGTTAAGGAGCTGAAAGAAAAAGTTTAAATAAAAGAATGATTTCTATTTTTATAAGTTTTTGAGAGGTTATAATTATTTGCGAGGTGCGAACATGTTAAAGATGAAATATTTAAGCGAGACATACAACATCAAGGTATTTACTGAAGATGGAGATTATTTTGGGGATATAGAAGAGCCTTTGCTGTCCGACAACAAGGTGGCGGCTTGGAGAATCAAAGCAACAAGAGGTTCTTTACTAAACAGGATCATAGGAGGAGCTAAGGGAGTAATAGTTCCCCATCAGCTTGTAAAGACTATCGGCGACATAATGCTCATAAGCAGGCAAGCAGTTCCAAGCTACAAAGAAGACTAATTCTGTTTTTTATTTATTTCTCATCTTTTCTCATTTATCTTTTTATATCCTTGTTTATTAGAACAGAGGAATAAAGCACATAAAGAAAAGTTAATAATAAAAATTAAAGAAGTTTGCTTAGTCAAGCATTTCTATTTCTATGTTCAAGCCGTCAGGCACTGGAACCTTCATCACCAATCTTAATGTTCTCTCATCGGCGTCCAAGTCAATGAGCCTCTTGTGGATTCTCATTTCAAATCTGTCCCAAGTCTCTGTGCCGTTGCCGCAGGGGCTCTTTCTAGTCGTGATTCTAAGCTTCTTTGTAGGCAGGGGGATAGGACCTCTCATCTTAACCCCCGTCTTTTCAACAACATCCTCTATGAACTGGCAGGTCTGATTAATCTTGTTAATGTCCGTACTTGCCAGTTTTATTCTCGCCTTAGGCATGTTATTCCCTCAATTAAATCTCTTTCTTGACTAAGTCAATGCACATTCCAGCAGCAACAGTCACACCCATATCCCTAACTGCGAACTTCGCCAATTGGGGAATCTCCTTCTGCTTCTCAATAACAACTGGAACAATAGGCTTTACTTTGATAATGGCGGCGTCTCCTGCCTTGATAAAGTCAGGGTGCTCAGCCAAAACTTCTCCAGTTGCTGGGTTTATCTTCTTAACAATCTCTACAAACTGGCATGGAACCTGTGAAGTGTGGATGTGGAACACAGGTGTGTAGCCAGTGGTTATGACTGTTGGATGGTTCAAAACAATAATTTGAGCTGTGAACTCTGTGGCAATTGTTGGCGGGTTTTCCAAGTGGCCGACAACATCTCCACGAGCAACATCCTTCTTTCCGAAGCCCCTAACATTAAATCCAATGTTGTCTCCAGGCTCAGCCTTTTGCATTGACTCGTGGTGCATCTCTATGCTCTTAACCTCTCCTTTAACTCCCTTTCCTTCTCTTCCTGGAACAGCAATAATTTTATCGCCGACCTTCAAAACTCCCGTCTCAACTCTACCGACTGGAACAACACCGATTCCTGTGATGTTGTAAACATTCTCAATCGGCAATCTCAAGGGTAAGTTGGTTGGTTTTTCAGGAGGCTTGAGCATATCCAAAGCTTCCATTAATGTCGGTCCTTTGTACCAGGACATGTTTTCTGATTTCTTAACAACATTGTCGCCTTTGTAAGCTGATATTGGGATGAATGGAACTTCTTCAAGTTTGAAGCCCAAGCTCTTCAAGAGTTTTGACATATCCTCTTTAACCTTATTGAACTTTGCCTCGTCATAGTTTGCCATATCCATCTTATTTACTGCAACAATGAGCTCTTTAACTCCTAATGTTCTCGCTAAGATGGCGTGCTCTCTTGTCTGGGCTTGAATTCCCTCATTAGCTGAGACGACGAGAACAGCAGCGTCAGCTTGTGATGCTCCTGTAATCATATTCTTAATGAAGTCCTTGTGCCCTGGAGCATCAATTATTGTGAAGTAATAATTTTTTGACTCAAACTTCTTATGAGCCAAGTCAATTGTAACTCCCCTTTCTCTCTCTTCCTTCAGACTGTCCATGACGAAAGCGAACTCAAATCCGCCCTTGCCCAACTTCTCTGCTTCTTCCTTGAGCTTCCTCATGGTCTGCTCACTGACATTTCCTGAATCGAAGAGCAACCTTCCTACTGTTGTAGACTTTCCGTGGTCAACATGACCAATAAAAATAAGATTCATGTGTGGTTTTTCTTTTCCCATTTTAATACCTCCAATTTGTTTTAGTGGGTTTAGTTTTTATTTATAAAAGTTGTGGTTTATTCAACAAAAAGATAAAAATAATTTAGGAGTTGTTATCCCTAACCGCGATGCCGTCCTCATTCACTTTCAATCCCTTTCTCTCTCTGATAGCGTTGATTCTCTTCTGTTGCAGCTCATAAGGCAGTTTCTCAAATGTCTGGTCGACAACGAATTGAACTCCCCTTCCGCTGGTTGCAGACCTCAACTCTGAACTCAAACCGAAAGTCTCGTCTACAGGTAATTTTGCCTTGACGATAATATCTCCGCCCTCCTGTTTCATATCCAACAATTGTCCTCTTCTATTGCTTATGAGTTTTGACAACGCGCCCATATACTCTTCAGGAGCTTCAAACTGCAATGTTTGTATAGGCTCCAAAAGCAGAGGTTTGGCGTTCATCATGGCAAGCCTTATTCCATCTCTAACTGCAGGGTATATCTGTGATGGTCCTCTGTGGATGGCGTCCTCGTGAAGTTTAGCGTCCATAAGCATCACTTTAACTCCCGTGCACGGCTCCCTCGCTATAGGACCGTAGTTCATAACATCCTCAAACATATCCATGACCATGTCTATAATTTCTCCAATATGAACTATACCTCTCGTCATATCAATCAAGAGATTGCCATGGTATATATCCCTAACCTTTCTAACAACTTTAGGATCAAGACCTGCCTCTTCAAGAGCTTTCCATAATGCTTCATCCTTCTTCTTAACTCTCATCTCCGGAACTCTGCCGTCTTTTATAGCCTGCCAAACATTCTTCTCCAACGGCTCAACTACAAAGTAAAGCTTGTTGTGTTTGTTAGGTGATTTCCCTTCTATCTGAGGGCTTCTCGCAGTTACTGTCTCTCTGTAAACAACGATTGGGTTGCTTGTCTTGACATCAACGCCTTTCTCAGTCCTTATCCTGTTCTCAATAACATCAAGCTGAAGTTCTCCCATTCCACTGATTAAGTGCTCTCCTGTCTCCTCATTAATCTCAATCCTAACACCTGGATCCTCCTTCTTGACATCTCTAAGAACTTCAATAAGCTTCGGAAGGTCTGATGCTTTCTTAGCTTCTATAGCTTTAGTTACAACAGGCTCAAAAATGTGCTTTATCTCTTCAAAAGGCTCCATCTCAACAGAGCTTATTGTCTCTCCGGCCATAACATCCTTAAAGCCTATGATTCCTATGATATTTCCAGCCTTCGCTTCTTCAATGATTTCTCTCTTTGGACCATTGTAGACTGAAATCTGCTGAACCCTTGCCTTCTTCTTCGCCATGCTCAAATAAACTTCCATCCCCGTCTTAATTGTTCCGGAGAATAATCTTCCCGCAACAACTTCTCCAGCGTGCTTATCCACAACAATCTTAGTAGCGACGAAGCTCATAGGCCCGTTGGGGTCGCAGTTAACCAAAGCTTTGCCGACTTCAGAGTCCAAGTCACCGTGCCAAATCTTTGGGATTCTGTATTTTTGAGCTTCTTTCGGGTTTGGAAGGTGCTTTATAACCATATCAAGAACAACCTTGTGCAGTGGCGCCTTCTTAGCCAGCACCTTGTAACCTTCAGGTCCGTTGTTGTAGGCATCAATAACATCCTTAAAAGTTATGCCTGTCTTCTTCATGTATGAGAGGGACAGCGCCCAATTGTGGAATGCCGAGCCGAAAGCAACAGTTCCCTGCTCAACACTAACCTGCCAGTCATTCTTAAACTGCTCTTCAGCGATCTTATATATTAATTGATTCACATGAGCTATTATTTTCACAAATCTTTCCTGCATCTGTTGGGGGGTCAATTTCAGCTCTTTAATAAGCCTATCAACCTTGTTTATGAATAGAACTGGCTTCACTCTTTCCCTCAACGCCTGCTTAAGAACCGTTTCTGTTTGAGGCATAACACCCTCCACAGCGCAAACGAGAACTATGGTACCATCTGTTGCTCTCATAGCTCTTGTAACATCTCCTCCAAAGTCAACGTGCCCTGGAGTGTCAATCAGATTTATCAAGTATTCATTGTTGTCAAACTCGTGGACCATGGAGCAGTTTGCAGAGTCAATTGTAATTCCTCTTTGGGCCTCATCTTCATGAAAGTCGAGAACCAACTGTTTGCCCGCTAAAGCCTCAGACATCATGCCCGCTCCCGCAATAAGATTATCTGAGAAAGTTGTTTTCCCATGATCAATGTGTGCGGAGGTGCATATGTTTCTGATATGCTCCGGATTTTTCATAATCCTCAAAATTTTATCAACCATTTTTTCTGCCATAATATCACCTTGTCAGTTAAAAAACATGTTTTTCGTGAACGGTCTTGTATTCAAAAAGCTCATCGTCAGAAAACCATAGATTAATTTCTCTCTTCGCTGATTCTTCGCTGTCTGATGCGTGTATGAGATTTCTAACAGCTGAGTTTATGCTGTCCGCGTGGGCGTAGGAGTGCATAGCAAAATCTCCTCTTATTGTGCCAGGCATAGCCTTACTCGGCTCTGTTGAGCCAACTATCTTTCTAACAACAGAGATTGCTTCAACTCCCTCAAGAACCATCGCAATTATAGGACCTTCTTCTGTAAGGTAAGATTCTAATGTCTTATAGAATGGTTTTCCTACATGTTCCGCGTAGTGCTTTTTGGCGAAATCCTTGTCGGGCCACACCATTTTAATTCCTGCAATTTTAAGCCCAACCCTCTCAAACCGCTCTATGATCTGACCAACCAACTGTCTCTGAACAGCATCAGGTTTTAAAAGGACTAAAGTTCTTTGTATCATTTTTCACCTCTTGCCTTTGCTTTTCTTACTGCTTTTGTTGGAGGATTTAGAATCCTTCGATGATTTAGCCCTCAAAGCAAGCTTCCTGTGCTTCTCCGTCCATTTAACATCGATAGGTTTTCTCTTAAGCTTAAGAGCGTTCTTGAAGCATTTGCTCGAGCAGAAGTAAAGCACACTGCCGTTGGTTTTCACATACATCAAGCCTGTTCCTGGCTTTATTTCCTTGCCGCAAAAACTGCATTTAACCATTTTAAATCACCTAACTTCTCCTCTTTTGTATC
This sequence comes from Candidatus Woesearchaeota archaeon, assembly GCA_015520525.1. Classification (GTDB taxonomy): domain Archaea; phylum Nanobdellota; class Nanobdellia; order Woesearchaeales; family WAPY01; genus WAPY01. Next base: position 1,840 of record WAPY01000078.1, on the reverse strand, counting down.
AAACTTCTAGCCTCAAACTCTGTCTCTCTCAGCATGAGAATATCTCCAACTCTTACAGGGCCAGCAACATTCCTACGAATAATCTTGTTTGCGTCCTGGCCTTCGAGAATTTTACACCTAACTTGAGTTACTTCTCCATGCATTCCCGTTCTGCCGATTATTTCTTCAACGCGAGCGGCCCAAGCTGGAGAGAATGTGATGATATTTCCTGAAACATCTGTTTGGGGCTTATCCTTGTTGGATTTCTTATTATTCTTTTGCATTTTCATTTTAACACCCAAACTTATTCAGTCTTTTCATTATTTTCGTTCTTTTCATCAGAACTTGAATCATTTGAAGTCTTGCTTTCTTCTGCTTTTTCTTCCTTAACTTCTTCCTTGTTCTCTTCTTTCTTCTCCTCTTCCTTCTTCTCATCAGAACCTGCCAACAGCTTCTTCGAGATTTCAAGGATTAATTTTTTTGAGTCTCCCTCTTTAACGATGGCAACGCTGGCTGTTGAGACTCCAATTCCAGCAGCAACTCCCAATTCCTCCTTGCTTGGAACTTCAACCAGAGGAATCTTCTTCTGCTTCGCCAACAAAGGAAGGTGCATAACAATTTCTTTAGGGCTTACATCAGCAGCTATGAGAACAAGCTTTGCCTGCCCTCTCTCAACAGCCTTTGTAACCTCATTAACTCCCTTCCTTATCTTGCCTGTTGTTCTCGCAACTTCAACGGCTTCTAAAGCCTTATCCGCTAATCCTTCTGACATATATCATCACCTTTAAACTTCCTGCGGAGAGCTAACATAAACAAAAAGATGAAACCCTCATTCGAGCCAAGCTCTCATAAATCACAGGTTAATGTGAGGATTAACAATCCATTTATAAAGGTTTCTATGATGCTTAAAATTCCTCATCCAAGAATAAATAAAAAACATTATAAAGAACACAATCTTGATTGTTACTATGAAAAAAAGCAGAGCTCAAGTAAGCGTTGAATTTCTCATGATAACTGGCTTTGTTCTAACGATACTTATTCCTCTGTCAGTCATTTACTATGAACATCTGAACACAATGACAAGTGAAGTTAAGGGAACACAATTAAGCCAGCTTGCTAAAGACATAACAAGCAAGGCGGAAGAAGTTTATTACTTGGGGTCTCCATCAAAGATTACGATAAACGCTTACATACCATCAGGCGTAACAGAGGTAGATGTATATCCTTCTGAGATAAACTTTAAACTTAGGACAGCATCAGGCGTGAATGATATATTTTCAACATCAAAAGTCAATTTAACTGGAAGCATAAGTCCTAATGAGGGGGTGCATAAAATAACAATAGAAGCAAAAGAAGGTTATGTTCTTATAGAAGGGTGAGAATAAAAATATGACAAACAAAGGCCAGATCACACTGGAATTCATAAGTTTAGTGTTCGTAGCGTTTGTCTTCTTTGCTGGAATGTCCTCTGTTATTGTAAGCAGGATGAACTCTGAAAGAATGAGGCAGAGAGCGTGGGAGGCGAACAACATAAACAGCATACTGTTCAGCGAGATAAGCAACGCTGGAAAAGCAGACGGGAATTACTCAAGAGATTTTTTCCTGCCTTACAATATTTTAGGCTACTCATACAATATAAGCATAATTGATGAGAGCGTCATAAAATTAACATACAAAAACTTAAGCTATTATAAACTAACAGAATATAAAGTTGGTGGACAGCCAAAGGCTGGAGAGAACAAAATAACCAAAATAAACAATTCAATAAGATTAAACTGAATTAAACTAAAATGAAACAAACAAAGAAAGCCCAAATATTCTCAATAGATATGATAATCGAAGTAACAATATTCCTCATAGG
>WAPY01000077.1 GCA_015520525.1 Candidatus Woesearchaeota archaeon | reverse complement strand
TTATTAAGTAGAACTATAAAGCTTAGCAGTGCTTCAAGCTGTAAGAATTCATCGGAGCCCTCGCTCATTCTAAACTCTGTTTCGGCAGATCTCTCTATAATCTTCATCTTGTCTTTGACGCTTAAATCACTCTCAAGAACAGCATTCTTTACCTGCTTTATCACATCAACTCCTGACAATCCATACTTTAGCATTGTGTCCAACAATTTGTCCCTCGCTCCTTTGAAGTCGCCTTTAATTGCTGTTGCTATTATGCTCTTTATCTCTTTGGGTCTCGCATACGATGAGACTTCATAGACGACCTTTTCAGTTATCTCTTTAGTTATGGAAGCGCAACTCTGCATCAAATTTTCCAATCTTCTTACATCCCCTCCACTTACCTCAAACAAGGCTTCTTTAGCTTTCTCATCAACCCTTATCTTCTCGCCCTTCTCAATCTTCTCTATGAGCTTGAATATGTCTTTTTTCTCCAACCTTCTGAATCTGAAAATGGCGCACCTAGATTGTATTGGGTCTATTATTTTACTGCTGTAATTGGCGCTCAGTATGAAACGGCATGTCTTTGTGTAATTCTCCATTGTTCTTCTTAAAGCCTGCTGTGCGTCCCTCGTTAAAGCGTCGCATTCATCTAAATAAATTATTTTAAAAGGCACATTTCCTAAAGCTCTTGTCCTTGCGAACTCTTTAACCTTAACCCTTATAACATCAATTCCTCTCTCATCTGAAGCGTTTAATTCTAGAAGGTTGCTTCTCCAACTCTCGCCGAATAATTTTCTCGCAATAACCATTGCTAGAGAAGTTTTTCCAACGCCGGCAGGTCCGACAAAGAGTAAATGAGGCATATCTTTTGATTCAACAAGGGCTTTCACTCTTCTGACAATTTCATCCTGGCCTATTACATCTGAGAAATCTTTCGGTCTGTACTTTTCAGTCCACATAGCATTTTCCATAATTTTTGATTATTCCTTTAGCTTATAAATTTTACTAGGGAAACTTTTAAATATGAATTCTATTTATTATTGTTCATGAACAAGCGCGCTCAGATAAGTTTATTCTTTCTCATAGGGATTGTGCTAGTTGTTGTTGTAATTCTTGTCATGCATTTAAAATCCCTTGGTCCTAAAGAAGTTCCTCTAAAACAGATTCAAGGAAGTCAAATAAAAGAGTACATAACTGGCTGTATGGATGTGACTCTCAAAAGAGCAATTATTAATTTAGGTGTTCAAGGGGGTTTTGTAGGAATTCCGGATAGTTTTTATGGAACTCAAGTTAAAACATTATCTCTGCAGGGAACTTCAGAGCCGATTGTTTACCTTTATGATTATAATGATTATCCAGATACTCACAATATCTTGCAGTCTTTAAGTGATTGGCAGGACGAACTTGCGGGTTATGTCAATAATAATTTAGAAACCTGCCTCCAAGACTTTCAACCGTTCACTGTTAGAGGATATAAGTTTAGTGCAGGAAAAGTTGATTCTAAGGTTTTGATAAGGCAGAGGGATGTTCTTCTAACTGTGAGTTTTCCCATCAATGTGACTTATGGCAATTCAAAAATTCACTTTGATACTTTCCAGGATTCAATAGGAGTTCCTTTATTAACAGTTCATAAGCAGGCGGAGGACATTATGAACGCTTTGTTCTTATCTGATTTGGAAGGGGATAAGGAGCCGGCAAGAGCTTTCTGCAAGCAAAGAGTTGAGCTTGGAAAGTTCTGTCCTCAACAGTCCATTGATTTTACTTTTAAAATTGATAAATACCTCCCTTACCAGTATGAATTTTTGAATGAGCCGAATCCAACAACCCTTTGGGATATTCATACCAAGTTTCAGGATAACACTGATTTTTACTTCATATTCGCCGCTGAGCATAAGTACCAGCACATAATTCCACCATAATTGAAGGTAAGCAAAATGTCAAACAATAGTAAAAGAGGAACCAAGAAAGGTCGAATCAATAAACTGCCTCTTCTTGTGATGCTGTTCTTAATAACTGCATCAATATTAACCATTGCAATGTCAAGAAGAGCAAAGGCGGAAGACAAGTCCTCGTGTGGAGTAGGGTTAAATGATAAAGCAGTTGTAGATGCTTATTCTTGTAACTCTTGGGGAGTTTCTTGCGTTTGGGGTAAAGTTGATAGTGTTTCTTGTCCCAATTGTGATCCTGGTGGAAACGAAGGTTCCTGTGCGAAGGGTTACCAACTTAAATTAGCTCATGTTACTTCTGGTTGGTTCGGCTTGACAAAGACTAAATATTTTCATTGTGTTGAGAATTCCTCTTGTTATCCTGCTTGTAAGGTTGATTCTGTTGTTGATGGTGCTTGTAGTTGTGGTGGTAAGTTGGTTCCTTCTTCTGAGATTAAGGATGAGGCTAATCAGGGGAAGGATGTTTATTGTTGTCATGGTGATTCTGTTGGTTATTATGTGTTGTTTGGTGATCAGGGTGGTTCTAATCCTTGTGAGGTTTCTGGTGATGTTCCTCTTCCGGATTGTGTGAGGAATTCTGCTATTACTCATTTGGATAGTGCTTGTAAGTGTGGTAAGGATGTTCTTTTGCCTTCTAAGGTTAGTGAGGATAGTCCTAGGTATTGTTGTTATAGTGATTATTATGGTGCTTGGGGTTTGAAGAAGGCTCCTTGTTATCCTGCTTGTAAGGTTGATTCTGTTGTTGATGGTGCTTGTAGTTGTGGTGGTAAGTTGGTTCCTTCTTCTGAGATTAAGGATGAGGCTAATCAGGGGAAGGATGTTTATTGTTGTCATGGTGATTCTGT
>WAPY01000076.1 GCA_015520525.1 Candidatus Woesearchaeota archaeon | reverse complement strand
AATATTACAGAAGATAACACTAAGAAATCTTATATCCTAAATAAGAACCATCAGGTTATTTCATTAGCTAAAACACTATTTGAGGATAATACTTTCCATGGATCAATGATTCTTTATTTTTATAACAAAGCTTCCTTTGAAAATGTTATGATAAATGTGTCCGTTCCTTCTGGTGAATTTGTTGCGTCGAGTCCTTTCACTATTACTTCTGATGCTTCAAAATGTGGAGTTCCTAAATTTAACTGTAAGAAAAATGAAGAGTCTGTTAAAGACTTATTGGCTTCAAGATTGAATGATGAAAAAAAGAATTGTTCTACTATGGATATTTCAGATATTAACGCTTTCTTGCCGGCTAAAAATGAGAAGCCTTCTCCAAATAAATGCTGTTCATACTATGAGGATATTGAGGATGGAAAGCATTACTGCTATTATTCCCCGACCATTGAGCATACCTGTTCGGAAGATGGGAAAACTGTTTTGAGCGCTAATTGTTCCTTCACTAAGGAAGAGTTTGATCCTAATGTAAATAAGTGTTCGAGCGAAGGATTAATTCCCCTACATGAAACAAATTGCAATGACGGGAAGGATAATAATAAAAATGGTTTAACTGATTGTTTGGATGCGGATTGTTACACAAAAGCAAAGAATGAATTTAATTGGCTTGATTTTGCCAGGAGAAATGTTCACAGCACGCCTGATTGTGTTCCTTCCATACCAAAAGCTTATCCCGGCTGTGGTATTGCCCAGTGCGGTCAATTTGCCGGCAGCAGCTTGTGCGACTGTTGGAATAAGCCTATTGATACAGCACCTCCAGGCAAGAAAATCTGTGAGCTAAAGCCTTATAGTGATGTAACTGCTTGGCCATTTAATAAATACGCCAATTATTTAGGATTAAAAGTTACCCCTGATGAGATAAAATGCATAGATGCGGGAGGTTTTTGCATAGATAGAAAATATTTGAATGATACAACTTATAAAGGAATGAGGGTTTATGGCGTCTGCAATGCTACCCCTGGCCTAGCAGATGTTATAGATAAAGATTCAAATCTTCCTATGTTCTGCGGTTCCTGCAATGTCATGTGCTGTAAGGTAAAACTGCCGGATACAGTTCATAACTGTGGTGCTTCTGGTCAATCTTGTTGTTTGTCTGGTTGCGCTAATGGTTTGAGTTGTTGTTATGATAAATCTCACCCTTATGGTATTTGTAAGGATTCATGCAATACAAAGCAGGCGGCAATTCACTTGTTTACTCAAGGTTGGGGATTGACAGCTTCCCATTATATTTATGGAACTTTACTAAGCGGTAAATGCTTCACTCTGAAGGTTGATTCTGAAGGTAAAATAATATCAGCTCAGGTTTGCGGAAACAACAAAGGCGGTGACTGTTCGCATTACAATCCTAAAGATTGCACACTCACATATGGAAGTGACAAGGTTAATCAAGAATTAGGCTCTCAACTCTCAAATGTGATTAATCAGTACATAACCTTCCTGCAGGCAACTCCTGATCAGACAGTTGCGGGAAATCTTTTGAAGAACCCAGGTTTTGAGGAAGGAAATAAGTACTGGGTTCTTTCGGGAAGTTCAACAGTTGACAAGAGAGGTGGCGTTTTGGATTCTAACTCTTTGTATCTTGATGATGGCTCGGCTTATCAGAAGGTAATAACTGACTATGCTGTTGGAGACTCATTCATTCTTTCTGCTCAGAGGGCTGTTTCAAATAATAACTGCAAATTTGATGTTAAAGTTGGTCTTGTCGATCCATCATCGGGGAAGTTTGTTTCTTATAATGAGAGTGAGATAACTGCAAAAACATCAAAAGGTTTTATGATGGACAAGCCTTTTGTTGTTGGTGATAAATTTATTTCTCAAGGTTATGTTCTCGAGGTTAAATTGTCATCAAGCTCTGATTGTCCAGTTTATATTGATAATCTTGTGTTAAGGAAGAGTTCAGGTTCTGTAAAAAATACTAAAGGAGGTTATGGTTCCCTTTGTGGTCCTGCTGACGAGTCGGTTTCTTGTGACGACACTAAAGGACTTGTTTGTGAGAAGGTTCAAGGAACTTATAGGTGCGGCTGTCCTCCAAAGGAGAAATTTGAGAATGGAATCTGTTCAGGTGGCAAGGAAGAAGGGCCTACAATGAACCTTTTAACTAATGGAGACTTTGAGGATGTGAGTGTTAAAGGTAATTTGGAATACTGGCAGCCTCATGGTACTGGTGTTATAAGCAAATGTAGCGGTTCAAACTCAGTTGTTGTTGGTAAAAACTTGCCTTACATACTCCACGACCCAATATACTTAGATGCGGGAACTTACTTCTTTGAATCTGAGTGTAAGCCGGAAGGTTCTGGCCAAGGAAAACCAAACATAGAGATTAGATTAACTCCTGCAGATAAAAAACATCATTTTGATGATTATTTTGATTCTTCTTATGATATGAGAGCTTTTGAGCATGATGGTATGTGTAATCAATTTGTTTATGTTGACAAGCCAGGCAAGTATTATTTCTCAGTGTTTGGTTATTATAAAAGCAAGGATATTTCCAGTATTTTTTCGTCTCCTCCAATGTGTATTGACAATCTTAAACTCATAAGAGTTCCTTACACCTTAAGCGGTAGTGGGAACTTGCTGAGTAATCCAAGCTTTGAGAGGGGTTTGTCCAGTTGGAAAGTAGAAAAAGGCAATCCTCAAGCTTCAGTTGAGTGTATGAGAAAAGGAACTAAAGGGTTGTTGTTAGCTGATAAAGATAAAACTGCTTCAGTTTACCAGTTAATTCAAGGCGAAAAGCTTGAGCCGGGAGTTTATTACTTCATGGCTGACTGTGATGGTGCTATGGATATTTCAGGAATGAGCTCTGATGCTAATGGAAATGAGATAATTAATAATGTGAATTATCAAGGTCACACATTTAGAGTTGGTTCTTTAGCCTTTGACATTGTTAGAAGAACAAGCAAAACGCTCTGTGCAGTTAAAGTGATAGTTGATCCTAACACTAGAAGATGTGGAGATCCAAGAAATCAGGATTATAGTAATCTGATAAAATATAAGCATAGTTATATGAAGAATGATGAGTGGGCTGATTTATCAAGGAAACAATTATTTGACAACACCATACCTGAAGGAACTGTTGTTCAGTTTGTTGCCACCATGCCTCTCCAACCGCCGTCTCAGTATTTCAAGATAAGTTTAACTCAGGGAGGAACAAGTGAGAGTGCCTGTGTTGATAATGTTATCCTTGAAAGTGAGGGTAATTTCATAAAGGATTTGAATGATTATTACTCTGGTAAGTCAGGAGACAATCAGAACAATAATAACGAGAATAATGCGGATAACAATAACCAGAATGAACAAAATAATGATAATGGCAATGAGCAGAATGATGAAGCGAATGAGCAACAGGATAAAGATCATAATAATCCAAAGAAAAATAATCCGGAAGAAAAAACTTCTTCGTTGAGTTCGTCAGATTTTGACCCATGCCATGTTGATTTTGACTACTCAAACAAATTATTCTTTGGAATAACAAATAATAAAGTGTATTTGTGTGATTTGAAAGGAGAAAGTAACACTCCAGATTATGGCACTTGCAAGCCGGAGAAAGTTTGTGATGATGATTATTCTCCCGTAAGACTTCAAGTGTTGGATAATAAATTATATGTAAGTTGTTCTGATGGCGCAGGGAAATCTGAGTTTTGTGAATATACACTTGGTAACAGTAAAGATGATATAAGCAAGGATTTTTGTGAGAAAGTCAAGTATGTCATCTCTGATTTCTCTTTAGATGGAGAAGGAGGGATTTACTTTATAACTGCAGAAGGCAGTAGTAGTCATGTTGTTTATGAGGAAGATTTTAGTAAGTTGCCTTTGAATAGTGTTGACTCTTTAAGCAATGTCTTAGATCCAAAGGGAGAATATTCTAATCCTTACACTGCTTTATTTTATGACTCTTCCTCAAAGGATTTGTATTATTCTTATGAGCAAAATGAGAATTCTTTCGTAATTTTTAAGAAAGATATGACCGGATCAAATAGTAATAATCAGGTAGGTGCAAGTGATCATAGGATTCTTTGTATAAGAAAAGTTGCAGGAGGACATATAAAAGCATTTTATAGTAAGGAAGGGAGTGATATTGATCTTTCTCAAGGAGCTAAAGTAGGAGGAGGTGTTTCACTTGCAACGAAATAATAATATAATTTTAATTGTTGGTTTCATCTTGCTGGTGTCTTTGAGTTTGTTCCTTTCTGGTTGCGGGGGCAGTAATAAGCAGATGTGTTTTTGCCATAATAAATTAAATGGTTTTAATCATTGGGTTTTTATTAAAAATCCGAATTACAAAGGAGGTGGCAATTCTTTAGACTATTTCTTATTCAAAGGCAGTGCTAATGATTGTCATAAAGCATGCAATGAGCTAATGAATCTTCCGGAGGATAAGGTTTCCAACGAGAATCCTTATCTTGGTGTTGAGTATAAACTTGTTCCTGTGACTGATGATGAACTTAACAAGTTTGCTGTTGCTGCGGGTTTTGCTTCCATTGCTCAGGATATAGCATCAGGTAATCCTGTTAATACGAATAAAGCCGCTGAGCAGATGTATTCTAATTTGAAGGAATCTTATGATAAATCCAATTCTGAATTCCTGGCTCTGTTGAACACTCCTAAATTCGCTTTCTTAACTCATGATTACTACTATTGTTCTGCGGGTACTCTTTGTTCTCCTACATCGCAGTATGGGATAGGCTCCGTTTCAGATTTTATCTCTGATATTAGCGGCAATTCTGTGAAGCCCGATCTTTTTGATCCTCATTCTTACTCTTGCCTTTCTGCTACTGATGATGATTATGAAGTTACTGTTGCTGTTAACGACAAGTTCTGCTGGGTCACTGGTGATGGTTCAAGCTCAAATTATTATCCTACTTGTGGTAATCTGCCTGATAAAGCGAGCAAGAAAAATCTACCCCCCTACGGTTGCTTGTGCTCAAAGGATATGACCTTTAACAAGGACAACATTGTCACCCGCTTCAACAATAAATGCTGTAAAGATGGGGAAGTTGTTGATTGCAGTTAGATTATCTTCACTTTCAAATAGTAACATTTATAAACAACCCTTTCTTTCTCGTTCTTTATGGGATTAACTGAGTTGGTAAGCAAGGCTACTGAAGAGTTGCATAAACCTAAAGTGAGAAAAACTCTTATAAGTCTCGCTGTTGTTGGTTCTCTCATTGCAGGCACAGCCTTCGGTTCATCACGTATTTATAAATCCCTTCGCAAAGAGCACGAGTCATATGTGAAAGAGCAGATTGGCGAGCAGAATCTTGTTATTCTTACAGAGTTCAAAAATAAAGATGCTGGTTGGGTTTCCAAGCTTTTGTATGAGGATGTTGTTAAAGAGAGCTTCCTAAAATTTTTATCAGGTCATGATGTTAAGTTGCTTCCGAGGCCTACTGAGATTTTTCTTAATACTGTTGATCCTTCCGTGCCCATGCCCACATATCAAATCTTCGTTAGTGGCAAAGGATTGTTCGCAGTTTATTTAACCGATCCTATGAGAAGGTCTTATGATCTTATTAGCAACAAATTTAGGGAGCCTCTGCCTGATTATATGAAGGATGGTTTGGGCAAATTTAAGCATTCATTTTGGTATAATGGTTATGTTGTCATTCCTTTTGACAATTCACTTAAGGCGCCTGATATTATTTATAAGTTAAAGGAGAAGATCAAAGATCCTTAATTGTTTGTTTGCTCGCAGATTTCTTCAACTTTATTCAATGTTTTTATAAAATATCTCTTCAATGTTTTGTCGTAGAGTATTGCAGGTTCAAGTTGAGTTATTGCTTTTATAAATCTCTTATCGTTGGGTATTTCATCTAATAAGTCTATATTCTCTTTGTTGCAGTATTCTCTTATCTCTTCTTTTATGTCTTCGTTAAAGTTTGAGTTGTTTATTACGCATCCTGTTTTTATGTTGAATTCTTTTACAACTTCATTTGTCCTTCTCATGTCATTGAATGAGCTTGGCGTCGGCTCAACAACCAAAATTACATAGTCTGAGTTTTTTACAGAGGATATTACTGGGCATCCTATTCCTGCCGCTGAATCGTAGAGTATGAGGTCCGCTTTTTCCTCTTTAGCTTCCTTCTCCGCTTCCTTTTTTACTTCATCTACTATTTTTCCGCTTCCTGATTCTCCCGGCTTTAACTGTGCACTTATTATTTTCATGCCGAACCTTGTTTTGTACTTTATCAGTTTAGCGTTCTCAATCTCTTTTAACTCAATGGCTTTTCTTGGGCATACAATCTTGCACAGCCCGCACCCTTCGCACAATAAAGAATTGATTATTGCGTGTTCTTTGAATGTTATTGCGTTGTATGGGCAGACAGAGCATTTTTTGCAGTTGTCGCACAGTTCCTCATTGACGAACGCTTTTTCTCCTGCGATTATCTGCCTCTCTTCTTTATCATATATGTATTTTGAGAAGTAAATCTTTTGGTTTGGAGTGTCTGCGTCGCAGTCTCCTATGATTATTCTATACTTTTCTTTCAGCGCTGTCGCTATCGTTGATGTAACTAGCGATTTTCCAACTCCTCCTTTTCCTGATGCTATTGTTATTTTAGTAGGTTCTTCTCTCATAGTAATCTCCTATTTTGTTTATGCTTTGGTCGATTATCGGTTCTTTATTTATGTATGAGTTTCTTATTCTTTCGTCATAATTTACTCTTCCAAGTATTTCAATTCCTTCTTTCCTGCAGAATTCTTCTATCTTATTCTCATACTCTTTGCTCAATCCAAATTTGTTTATCACAACTTTTGCTTTTTTCTTTATCTCTTTAATCACACCGGCGATTAATTTTAAGTCATTTAATCCTAAAGGCGTAGGTTCTGTAACAAGTATCGCCTCATCGCTTGGCAGTATTGCTTTTATAACATTGCAGTGTGTTCCTGCTGCCGTGTCTATTATTGTAAAATCGTAGTTGTTGTTATCAGCTTCTTTTATCAACTCTGAAACTATCGGAGAGCTTTCTTCTACTCCAGGTTTTAGAACTCCTGTCTTTATGGTCAGGTTTTTGTTGACATAATAAGTTATTATTTCTCCTATGGTTTTTGAATCCTTGCTTATTGCTTTCTTCGGGCACACTATCATACAGACCTTACAGCCCGTGCATTGCTCAGGGAAGAATAATAATCTATCTCTTGCTATTATTATAGCGTGTTCTTTGCAGTTCCTCGAGCATTCCCCGCAGTAGTTGCACTTGTCCATATCAAACTTTGGTATGAACTGCTCGACATTTCTTCTCTCCTTCAACTCTGCGGGCAGTATTAAATTATCGTTTGGGCATTCAACATCTGCGTCTATTAAAAGAACTTTGTTGTTCTGTGATAAGTAGTACGCTAAGGAGGTGGCTATTGTTGATTTCCCAGTTCCTCCCTTTCCTCCAGTTACCGAGATTATCATTTCTCTTTTTTATTAATTTATTCTTTGTAGTGTCCGCCTGGGCATCCTTTTGTCGGTTCTTTAAGTTCATCTAAATGTTCTATGTTGTCTTTTATTCTCTTGTATTTTGCTTTCAGAACTTTTATGTTGTAATTTTTGAGCATGGCTATCGCTCCATTTCCCAATGAGTTTGTTATAACTATGTTGACTTTCTCCTCAGCCACTTTTGTTGCTGGAAATTTCTCGTCGTGGTTGTTGTTTATTGTTTTTGACTCTCCAGTTTCAGTGTCTATTATTATGAACTTCGGTGTTCTTCCAAAGTGTGGGAATATTGTTTCGTTGTCTTCTGTTGGCAGTGCTATCTTCATTGGCTCACCTCAAGTATTTTCTCTGTTGCTTTCTTGATCTTCTGCGAGAATTCGCTTTCCTCAAATTCGAGAACACCTATCTTTCCTTCGTCAGTTCCCTTTCTCACTTTTATATCTAGGGGAATTTCACCTATCAATTCTACCCCTGTTTCCTCGCTCAGTTTCCTTGTGTTTCCTTCTCCGAAGAGGTCTATTTTCGCCCCGCAGTTTGGGCATTTCAAGTATGACATATTCTCAATTAAGTAAATGTGGGGAATGTTCATCTTCTTTGCCATTGCTATTGCTCTTCTTGCATCTCCCAACGAGACTTCTTGGGGTGTTGTTATTATTATTGCTATGTTTGGCTTCATACTTTGTGTTATTGTAAGAACTTCATCTCCTGTGCCTGGAGGTAAATCCGCCAGTAGATATTCTGTGTCCTGCCAATTAACATCTGATAAGAATTGATTTATTAATTTTGACCTTAAGGGGCCCATCCATATTATTGCGTCGTTCTCTTTCGCCATAAATCCTGAGGACACTATTCTAACTCCTTTATGCTCAACAGGAATTATCTTTTCATCTTTTACTCTCAACTCATCTTTTATCTTGAGCATCTTTGGTATGTTCGGTGCGGTTACATCACTGTCAAGTATTCCTACTTTATGCTTCTTGCTTAGTTCGTATGCTAAGTTTATTGTCATCATCGTTTTTCCAACTCCTCCTTTTCCTGAGAAAACAACTATTCTGTTCTTTATCTTCTGTATGTTCTCTCTTATCTTGTCCTGCTCTGTCTTCATGTTTGTGTAGAACTCTTGTGTGTTCATCTTTTATCATCTCCAATTTCTTTTTTTATCTTTTTGAAATCATTTATTATTACCTGCTTCATGTTTGGATTGTAAAGGGCGGCTGCTGGATGGTAGCTTGGTATTATCTTCATGTCAAACAGCAGGTTTTTTACATGATAAACCTCTCCATGTATTCTGCTTATTGACTCTGGCGTCTTCCCGAATTTCTTCAGTATGTATTTTGTGGAGTAATTCCCAAGTGTGATTATAACTTTTGGTCTTATTATTGTCAGTTGCTTGTCTAAGTAAGGAGAGCACATCTTTATTTCTTCTTCCGTCGGGTCTCTGTTGTTTGGCGGTCTGCACTTAAGTATGTTTGTTATGTAAATCTCTTCCCTCTTTAAGTTTGCTTCTTTCAAAAGTTGGTTTAAGAATTGTCCTGCTCGGCCGACGAATGGTTCTCCCTGCTCGTCTTCATTTCTCCCGGGAGCTTCTCCTATAAACATTATTTTGCTCTTCTCATCTCCACTTCCAAACACGACTTTTTTTCGTGTTTTGTAAAGCCCACACTTTTTGCATTCTTCAACCTTCTGTTTTAATTCTTCGAGTGTTGTCATATTAACACCTCTGAACCAACTCCTGCCTCAAGATATTTATTCCCAAACTCTTCTTTGAATTTCTCCTTTGCTTTTTCTCCGGTGCAATGGGCGGGCATGATCTTTTCAATACCTTCATTCTTCATTTCATCAACAATCTCTTTTATCTTCTCTTCTTTTTCTCTGAACAGATGGAATCCTCCTATTACAGCATACACATTGCTTAGAACTTTGACGCTTTCTGTTATGTTAACTATTCCTGGATGTGAGCATCCGGTTATTATGACAGCTCCTTTTGTTGTCATTATTATCATTGATTGTTCTTTTATGTCAGTTCCCATGGGGCCTGTTGTTGCTATGTTATCAAACAAGGTTGTTATCTTGCTTGTTTCAATTATCTGCCCGCCTGCTTTTATTATCTCTTTCTTTTTGCTTTCTGATATGCTGTTCGGTATGTAGACTGTTACTTGGGGATTTTTCTTTAAGAATCCCATCAATCCTCCTATGTGATCTTTGTGCTCGTGTGATATGAATACTGTATCTATCTCTTCTGGTTTGTAGTTTAATCTGAGCATGTTCTCATAGAGTATACTGAACTTGGCTCCTGTATCAAATAGTATTTTGTGGTTTTTTGTTGTTACGATTGCTGAGAATCCCCAATCACTTTTCAGGCTTGTTCCTTCAAACTGCGAATTTATTGTATTGTCGTATATTATTTGAATTTTTACTTCGGCCATTATCATCATCTTTTGTTTTTTATTTGTCTTTTATTCTTGTTGCTCTCTTTAAATACTTTAATTTTCCCTTCAAAAATTCTTCAATGACTTTTTCTGGTTCTTTACTTTCTGCTTTCAGTATGCTCACATTGTTGTCCGCTAAAGTGTGTAAACTTATTTCTCCAATTTCTTTTGTTATCACATAATCAATCCCTTTTGTTATTAAGAATTTTGCTGCGGATAATCCTGCTCTAACTGGTTTTTTGATGAAAGGATTTTTTATGCTTTCTTCTTCTTTGAACTGCTTCTTTTTTAAATCAACTTTAAATACCTCAAATTCATTTGCTCTTGCGAAGTGTTCAGAAACCTCTTTGTTCGTTGTGGGTATTATCACTTTTACTATTCTCTTCTCTGCAGGTTTTATTATGACTTGGAGCTGTGTTAAGTCAAACTTTTTCATAGCTTCTTTCCGTATCTCTTCTATTCTCTCATAGGCTTTCTTTATGTTCTCCTCTTGGTTTACTTCAACTTCGGCTTCTCCGAGCAGGAAAGGCCCTGCTTCTCTTATTTTTAGTTTTGTGAATTTTATTTTTTCTTCTCTTCCTTTGTTGTTGAGCCAGTTTATTATTGAGTTTGTTTCTCTTGGATTGTAGTCCATAAGCGCAAGCACTGAGCTTTTTGTTGTTTCTAAACCAACCTTCAATATAAACAGGGATATAATTATTGTCGTTGCTCCCTCC
>WAPY01000075.1 GCA_015520525.1 Candidatus Woesearchaeota archaeon | reverse complement strand
TTTCGCTTCATTCGTTGTCTCAGGTCCCTTCACTTTGTTACGGGCCCAGAGGCAATGTCGTTTCGCTTTCGCTTCATTCGTTGTCTCAGGTCCCTTCACTTTGTTACGGGCCCAGAGGCAATGTCGTTTCGCTTTCGCTTCATTCGTTGTCTCAGGTCCCTTCACTTTGTTACGGGCCCAGAGGGATTTGAACCCCCGACCTATCGGTTAAGAGCCGATTGCTCTACCAGGCTGAGCCATGGGCCCACAAAAATTAAGTGCAAAATTAAATGTAAGAAGGAGGAACTTTCATCTCTTTTAAAAGTTTTCTCTTTTTATGTTCGTTGTTAAATGAGCTTTACCCTGTCTAAGCTTGTTTGAAATGAATTTCTCACTCTTTGCATGTTTTTAGATTCTTCTTTATGCGGAACAGTGTCATACCTTATCATTTGTTCTTATTGTAAAGGAGTAACAAACGAAAAATGTATAAAGAAGCTCTACTTACCCTTGTTAAGATGAGTAGCATAGATGATATTCTTAGCGATCATACTGTAGCTAAAGGAGATTTACTTTTTGGATTTTCTTTATTGTCATATCTTAAGGGAGAGAATGTTTCAATTTCTCCTCTTAGTGTTAGAATTGCTTTGGCAATGTTATATGAAGGAGCGGAGGGTGATACTGCTAAGCAGATATCACAAATAGCTCGTCTTCCTGAAAAGGATAAAGTAAGACAAGGAGGATTTAAGTCTCTTGTGGAACGTTTAAATTCTAATAACGAATATGCCCGTTTAAATTTTAAAAATGGTTTGTGGTTGAATTTGAGACAGATTACACGTGTGTCTCCTGATTTCTTAAAGGTTTTGAAGAGTTCTTATGGAGCGGAAGTTAATTATGAAGACTTTGGAGTGGATTCCGAAGGAAAGAGAAGAGCTATTGGGGGATGGTTAAATGAAGAAACAAGCGGTAAACTCTCAAATTTATTCCCTAAAGGTTCTTTAGTTCCTGATACTACTCTTGTTATTGCGAACGCTTTATCCTTTAAAGCTTTGTGGGAGAGTGAGTTTGATCCAAAGTATACTCAGAGTCAGGATTTTTATTTACCTAATGGGGAGGTTGTAAAAGTTGATATGATGAGAAAGGGGGAGGTAGAATCATATGTTAACCTTCCGAAGTTTGAATATGCTGAAATTAAGGGACTTCAGATGGTATGTTTGCCTTATAAGAAAGGAGCATCTGCAATATTTATGTTACCTCCAAAAGGAGAATCTGTTGGAGATATAGAGCGCTATTTAAAAGAAGAGAAGGTAAATACTTTGTGGGATCTCACATTGTTATGGGATAAAAAAAAGTTTTCACGATTAGAAATACCTAAACATACTATTAAGGGAGCCTATAGCTTAAAAGAGCCATTAAAACAAATGGGAATTAGTAATATTTGGGAACCAAATACTGCAGAGTTTGGGCAGATCAGTAAAGGACAAGTATTATTTGTAAACGATATCTTTCACAATACTTATTTTAAAACAGATGAGAAAGGTTCTGAAGGAGCAGCAGCTACTGGTTTCTCAATGATGAGAGGAATAGATAATGCTGATGCTGTTGAGTTTATTGCGAATAGGCCTTTTATAGAGTTGATAGTAGATAATTATACGGGCTCAGTTTTGTTCTTAAACAAGGTTGAACGTCCAAAATGGTAATCAAATAAGAAAGTTAATATTTCTACCAATTTTTCTCCCAACTAACAGCATGTGGACGCTCATGCCCACGACAACGAGGTGAGTACAGAGTTTATAATGCGCCTTCAGCCAATTCTCCCATGCTTTCTTATCCTTTGAGAGTTTATTTATCTCCTCAGTATAGCAGCTTCCCAATCCTTCAAGACCAACTAAGTTTAATATTTTAAAATTTTCTCTTCTAAATAGATTTTCTATTTCTTCAGGAGTAAAATAGTGAGCTGTGTATTTTTCCTTCCAATATGTGTTCTCTCCTCTATTTACTAAGTTAAAGAAGAATCTGCTGTCT
>WAPY01000074.1 GCA_015520525.1 Candidatus Woesearchaeota archaeon | reverse complement strand
TTTGAGGCCTTACGATAATGTTGTTAAGATTGTTCCAAAGCGTGATTTGGAAGTTGATTCATTAACTGTTAGCATAAAAAGGTATTGAGTGTTTAATTTAAAAAAGAGGTGTTGTTTTGGTAGGTGAAGAATTTTTAAAAGGGGCTCTTAACGCTGCTGAGCATAAAGAGGAAAAAGAGAAGAACACAGCTCCACAACCAGCTACTCCTCAACAGGAGGATTGGGATTTAGGAAAGTGGGTAAAGAATAAAATAGTGCCTGCACATCAACAAGCTGCCACTCAACCTTCAACTCCCCCTCCAAGAAAGAATTTTATTGTTGAAGGTTTGGGCTCTTACGGAAGCGCCACTAAAAACATAATCTCCATACTTTTAATGATTGGTTCTGTTGTTGGTCTATTCTTCTTTGTAATATTTCATAATTGGTTCTTGTTATCAATAGCAGTTGTGGTAGCTATCGTTGTTTTCAAGACAGCCAGATCGGGCTCTTTTGTGAAATTTGTTTCCCTGCTCTTCATCCTGTCTTTGCTTGCTTACACTTTATTCTTAGTTGGCTCACCGGTTTTTGGTTATGTGCTTCACCCGGAGAATACCCCCTCTCCATACACTCAGGGAGGTGTTAATACTTATCTTAGCAGAGGAGCTTCAACTTACAACTCCAAATTCGCCAAGTTCATAAAGAATAGTCAAGAGTATATTCAAACACAGATGAAATGTGCTTCTGGAAATTGTCCTATAGGGGAATCTGACGGTCCTCATGTTGGTATGATGCTTTCAGAGCCTCAACTCATGTATTCCCATAAGCTTGTTGTTGGACAGCCTTTGGATTTTTCATCAACTCTTGAGGGAGTCAACCTTGATATTTATCCGAATGTTATTGTTTATCCTTACTGCTCTGTAGAGGGAAAGAAATCATACGGGAACTCTTCGTTTAATGTGTCTCCATCAAAGATTCTCATGGTTGATTTAAGCAACGGCCAGTCTGTAATAATGTGCAATGCTGTTGTTATTCCATCAACATATTATCATAATGAAGTTGCCATTGGTGTCGTGTTTAATTTCACAACTGAATCTGACCTTCCCTTGGTAATAATGAATGATAATTACCGAACATCCTTGGAGAAGGCTTACGGAACGAAATTCTTGGAGCCGGTTTTTAAGATTAATTCATCTCAAGTTGCCCACTACAATGATGGGCCTATTAATTTGGGTATGAAGGTGAGCCAGTCTCCGTTGGCGACCCGCTCTAACTCAGAGTCTGCGTATCTTATTTTTGCCTTGAATAATCAATGGCAGTCTTTGAATGGAGCGATTCTTAAAATAAACGGGATGAACATATTAACTCCCAACGGTATAGAGATTGAGCACAGCGATCCATTCTGCCCATTTGTTAAAGTTTCAAGCGGAAATTATTCCTTGGAAAGTTCATTTAATCTCACCCAGCCAGTTACTGATGTTCTCAATTTTTTCTGCCCGATTAAGGTAACTAAGGTTAAAACTAACTCTCCAATTTGGATGCCTCACATATCAGTTGTTGCTAATTATGAGTATTCAATGAATAACTCAAACACTTTTGATGTTTATCGCATTAAAAAGAAGGGTGAAGGCTTGGGCTATACTACAGGTTCTGATGATTCAGGCTCTGGCAGTTCTGACCTTGATTTGTCTGGTGACTGTTCAAGCTTGACCATTTCTAATAATTTTCCACCAAATAATTATATTAATCAGCTTGAATCTTCTCCTTATAGTTCTGATATAAGGAGGGGGATTGCTGACGGTGTTAGTAAATATAAAGTTGATGGTTTCAGCGATGTTCAGATGGCTTCTTTGCTTTTGGGAATTATGGTTGCTGAGTCTGGTTTAGGTTCAAATCCAAAGTCTGATTGGGACGGCGATGGAATTCCAAACCACATTGCTGGCTGTACGAGTTGCAAGAACGGCAATAACAACAATGTTTATTTAGATATTGTTGACGCTGCTAAAACATTTAAGTTTGATTATGAGGACTTATGCTCTGACTATTCTCCTTATGATTCTCAGCTTGACTGCGCTCTCCACGCTTACAATAATGGGCCTAACGGCAAGGATAATCCAGAATACAGGAGCATTGTTAAATCAAGCATGGCTCAATGGACTAATTATCTCTGCAAGAACTCTGGAGGTGCTGTAGAATGAACCGCAGGTTGCTTACTCTCCCATTAATTATTCTCCTGTTTTTCTTGTCGGGATGCTCATCCGGCTCTTTCAATATTTTTAATCCTTACACCGGCTCGAACGGAATTCAAATATCCTTCATGCGCGGTCTTCCCCCAGACATTGCTTACTCAGGAACTCCCTACAATGTAGGTTTTAAGATTGTTAATTACGGAGCTTTGGATGCTGACAATGCCTATCTGGTTGTAGGCACGGATGACTTTGGCGGGGCTTCAATCAGCAATCCAAAGTATACTTTTAGTTTAAAAGGAAAGAAGAGTGTTCATTTTTTTAGAGGTGAGACAAAGTATAAACTGTTTAATGCCAAGGCTCCAAACATAGGCTCAAGAAAAGAAGCTTCTGTTAATGTGAATTATCTCCTCTGCTACCCTTACGAGACAAAGGCTCAGCTCAGTATTTGCATAACCCCCAATCCGAACATATACTCTAATGAAAGGTCAGGTTGCAGGTATACTCCATCTGTTCAAGTTTCTCCTCAGGGAGCTCCCGTTGATGTTGTTGAGGTTGATGAAACTCCCTTCCCAGCTGAAAATTCTAATGAGGTTAAGATTAGATTTAAGATTACAATTAAGAATCTCGGCGATGGTTTTGTTGTTTCAAGGTCAAATTATAAGGGGGTCTGCGACGGCAACATAAAATTTCAGGATTTCGGCAAGGTTGATGTTTCCGCTTATTTATCCGGGAAGCCTTTGACTTGCTTTCCCGCATCAGTCACCCTTTCTCCACGGTCAAACCAGCCGAACACTGCTGTTTTCTCCTGCGTCTCTGACCCAATGCCAATTGGAACATCTCATGTTTCTCTCTTGGATATTGACTTAAAGTATGGTTATTTCTTGTCGGGAAATAAGAACATTGTAGTTTACAGTCTGAGCTGACGGCGTTTTAATGCAATAACAATAAAGTTTTTAAATTAGGAGTTTTTATTGCTTCATGATAAATAAGATGAATAAAAAATCAATCGTTGGAAGTTTGCTTTTTGTGTTTGTTTTCGCATCGTTTGTGTTAATCTTATCAGGCTGTAGTCCTTCTGGCCCTGGAGGTTCAACTCATCTTGACTCTGGCACTTCAGGCGTTGATGCAAGCTTCTTTGATAATGTTCCTCCATCTCAAATTTATGACTCTCAAAAATTGACAATTCCTGTTAAGGTTGTCAATAAGGGAACATTTGACACAACCGCAACAGTTTACCTTGTTGGTTTTGATAAGAACATCCTTCAAGGCCAGAATTCTAAAACAGTCAGTTTAAAGGGGGTTTCCCAATCTTTGCCCATTGGTGATATTAAAGAGATAACTTTTGATCTTATGCCTCATCTTCCCAATGATGCGGATCACTTCTCTCCGCCGATTAATCTTTACATTTGTTATCCTTATGAAACTAAGCACACATTTAGTGTTTGTGTGAGTTCGTCCCCAACTTACACCGTTTCAAAAGCTCAGTGCAATCCAAATCAAGCTTATAGTTATTCTGGTGGTCAGGGCGCTCCTGTTGCCGTGACTTCTATATCTCAAACTCCCGGTCAAGGTATGACAACATTCAATATTCAAATTGCCAATGTTGGAGGTGGTGAGGTAATTGATCCTTCAAAGGTGAGTTCGTGTTTGAGCACTAACGAAATGGACCTCAACAAGGTTAAAGTAGTTTCTGTTACTATGCCTGGAGTTTCAAGTATGTCTTGCTCTCCAAAGGAGGTTTATTTGGTCAATGGAAAAGGCCAATTCACATGCACTGCTCATTTCAATACAAATACTAACGGTCCTCAAGTTACTGCTTTAAATGTAATTCTTGATTATGGCTATAAGAAGCTTGAGAGCAGTAAAATGATCAACATAATAAAATCTGTGAGGTGAAACTATGAATAAGATGAATATTTTGTTGCTGGTGTCTGCGCTTTCAATTGTGCTTTTGTTGTCGGGTTGCAATTCCTCTGGAGGAGGTTCAACCGCTAAGAGGGATAATCCTTACGTTTCAGGAACTGAGGGGCTTTCTGTTTCTTTTGAACCTAACTCAATACCGAATCCCGCCTTGGACAACGGCCAAAGTTCCTTCCAAGTTGCAGTTCATTTGATGAATAAGGGTTCTTTCACCATTCCTGCTGGGAAGATTAAAGTTTCTTTGTCAGGTTTTTCCCCTCAAGTTTTCGGTGTTACTAATGATCAGATTGTCAAGCGTTACGATGCTGATTTGAATGGTGTTTCAAAGATTAACGGCCAGCAGACATCTCCCGGTCAGGTTGATGTTGTATTTCCAAAGTTTTCATACAAGTATCCTTTATCCTCTGACAGCATAGTCTTGAATCTTGTTGCTGATATATGCTACTATTATGAATCCCACGCTGTTGGATACTTGTGCGTTAAGAAAAATCCTTACAGCACAGATAATACAGTGTGTACTATAGCAGGCCAAAAGCAGATTTACTCATCCGCTGCTCCAATACAAATCTCTGATTTGAATGAGGAATTGTCAGGAAGCAAAAAGTTGAGCTTCTCCTTTAAGATTAGTCAATCAGGAAACGGCATTGTTTACAAGCCAGGAAGCGATTGTGATGTTACTTCATCAAACATGTACGACATTCAGAATAAAGTGTTTATAACCATAACCACCGCTCCTGATCTTAAGGGAACTATAAAATGCTCTTCTTTGACTGACACAAAGCAGGGTCAGGGCACAATCTCCGGCTACTTGACTCTTTACAACAAGAACGCTATTGTTAGTTGCACAGAGGATTTAAGCGATGTCGCAAGTGATTTTGAGCCTCAAGTGTTCGTCAATGTGACATACGATTATGACACGACAATCTCAAGTCCTTTAGTAATTAAGAAGTCAGAGTGAGCACCGCAAGGTTTAAATACTAAGCAATTATTTTATTTTTGTAATTTTTACAATAATTAAAGGTGAATAATATGGCTGATGATAAAAGACCCGCAAGACAGCTCGTTGGAAAAACTGTTGTTAGCAAGACAGGCAAGAAGTTTGGCGAAGTTGCTGATTTAATATTTGAGGTTAAATCTGGTGAGCTCATAAGCATCGTTTTGAAGAATCCCACTCCTTATGTAGATAAGCTTGAGCTTGAGAAGGATAAGCAGGGTAGGTTCTTGGTTCCCTGGAGTGCGGTAATAGCCTCAGGTGATTTCTTAGTCGTGTCTGAAGAAGATATTATTTAATTAATTTTAATTACTTATTTTTATTCTCCGATTTCTTCCTTGTATCTTCTAAACGCTTCATCTATTTTTTTAACATTGTATCTTGAGTTTATCAGGGATTCTCTTATGTCGTCTAAAGTGTTGTTGTTCGCAACTCCTATTTTTATCATGCTTAATAATTCATCAACATCCGCTTTGTTCAACTCTTCAGGAATCTTGTTTGTCTTAGGTGGGACTTTTAGAAATTCGGGAACATTCTCCACAGGCTTTGGTTTTTTGAGAAGCAGTTCTTCCTCACTCTTTTCATTGATTTTCTTCTTTTGTTCTTCTTTTGGTAATTCTTCTATTGGAGCCTCTCCTTTTGCTATGTTCTCTGCGTGAGCGTTTATCATAACTAAAAGCTTCTTTATCCTCATATCTCTTTCTTTGAGCACTCTCTTTAAGCGCTCAACATATCTTTTTAATTCTCTTATCTTTGTGTTGAGAACCAACTCTCTGCTCATCTGTTCTTTCATCAAATCTTCTTTTATCCTATCAATCTGTTGCCTGTACTTGTCTTCAACTCTTTTCATCTCTTTTGTGTTTTGAAGTATTAAAGCATCCCTCTGATTTAATTTATCTGTTAATTTGTTTATTTCTTCACTCAATTCTCCTGTTTTCCTCATTAGTTTGTCGTTTGTTTCTTTGAGAAGTTTGTTTATCTCTTCTTTGTTTTTTAATTCTTTCTTGAGCTTCTCTACAAGTTGGTTGTTTGCCGCGAGTTCTTCATTTATGAGCCTCATCTGTTTTCTCAATTCAAGCTCAATTGTTTGTCTGTGGTTAAAGTCAGATTCTAATTCATTCAACCTTATTTTTAATTTGTCATTTTCTATTTTTATGCTGTTGAGTTTTTTGTTTAGTTCATCGTTCTCTCCAAGTAAGCTTTCGTTATTCTCTTTAAGCCATTTTATTTTATCATTGAGTTCAATCAATTTATTTTTTAAGAGTTCTTTCTCTCTGTTAATCTCTTTGTTCTTGTCAATTAATTTGTTCAGTTTATCCTTTAAGTCTTGAATTATTTTTAGAAGTTCTTTTACCCTCTCGTTGTTTTCTTCCTTGCTTATTTCTTCCTGAAGTTTTTCCTCTGTTGTTTTTAGTTTCTCCTTTAGTCTTTGATTTTCTGTTAGAAGTTCTTCTTTTCTCCTGCTTAATTCTTTCCTTTTGTTTTTTTCTCTTTCAATGATTGCTGAGAGTTCTTTTATCTTCTCTTCTTTTAATTTGATCTCTGACTTTAATTTGAAGATTTCATCTTTGAATAGTTCATAGCTCTGCCTTTTTGCTGTTTCTGTTGCTTGTTTAAGCCTTTCTGTGAGTTTCTCTATGGCTTCCTTGTTCTCTTCATTTACCGCTTTGATTTTTATGTTCTCATTAGAAATATTTTTTATGTTTGTTTTTAGATGATTGTTCTCCTCTTTTAATGATGTGTTTTCTTCCTTCAATTTATTTATTTGATATTTTAATCCGGTGGTTTCTTCGTAATACTGCTGTTGAAATGCTGAGAGAACATCATTCAACCTCTTGTTTTCTGATTTAAGCCTGCTTATCTCTTCTTTGTATGATTTTATTGAGGTTTGAATTTTGCTTAAAGAATCAGACAGCAATTTGCTTCCTGTGAGAAGATTCTTTAGATTATCATCTACCATAATCTGAATTTAGTTACTTCATTTAAATTTATTCGTCATCATTATTAAGTAGAACTATAAAGCTTAACAGTGCTTCAAGCTGTAAGAATTCATCGGAGCCCTCGCTCATTCTAAACTCTGTTTCGGCAGATCTCTCTATAATCTTCATCTTGTCTTTGACGTTTAAATCACTCTCAAGAACAGCATTCTTTACCTGCTTTATCACATCAACTCCTGACAATCCATACTTTAGCATTGTGTCCAACAATTTGT
>WAPY01000073.1 GCA_015520525.1 Candidatus Woesearchaeota archaeon | reverse complement strand
GTTCTATCTTGTTGAAGTTGTTTTTTATTAGCCAGCTTATGCTTCCCCAATTTCTTGTAAAGAAGTTTCTTGTTTCCTCATCTTCAATCTGGTTCAGCTCTTCTTTATTTAGACCTTTGAGAATTATGTCTTCTTCTTTTGTGTGCTTGTCGTCTGCTCTTCCGCCCTCCCATATGTAAATTTTGTAGTTTCCATCTTTATTGTTCTCAAATTCCGCCGTGATCATCCTTGGAAACTCTGTTTTTTTCATGCTTAAAGCTATTGTGTTTAATGAGTTGTGAACTCTCGCTTTGTTTATTATTATAAATCCTGACATTAAACTTATCAAAGCAGGATTCCCTTTAAATCTTCCTTCTATGTGAGATTCTGTGCTGTCCATGTCTCCCTCCACATCTCTTATTACTATTGCTAGATTTAATTTCTCTCTGCTTTCTTCCAGTATTTTGCCTGCGGGTTTTATTAGTTCTCTGAATCTTTTCATTTGAAATATTGTCCTGATCAAGTATGGTAAGAATACCAAGAAGGCAAATATGGCAACTCCTAATTTCCCGGATATTTTTTTGTTGTAGAATGCTATCAATATAATTAAGATTATGAAGTCAATTCCATATCCTATAAAAAGTATGTCCATGCTCTCCTTAATTTATTCTGCTTTATTAATTTAATTAAAAAGAATTAAGGATAAGCTCTTTTTATTGTTCTTGGGAATGGAATAGCATCTTTTATGTTGTCAAGGTGGCATATCCATGATACTACTCTCTCAACTCCCAAACCAAAGCCTGCGTGCGGCACTGCTCCATATCTTCTTGAGTCAAGGTACCATTGGTATTTATTTATTGTTTCCCCGTCCCTCTTCAATTTTCTCTTTATTTCTTCTATGTCGTTGCTTCTCTGACTTCCTCCTATTATCTCTCCGTAGCCCTCAGGTGCGAGCATGTCGTAGCATAGGACAGTTCCGGGGTTCTTTGGGTCATCAGGCATATAGAACGCTTTAACCTTGCTTGGATAGTTTGTCACAATTAATGGTTTGTCAAAGTGTTTCATGAGTTGGTCTTCTTCTATTGTTCTCAGGTCTTTTCCCCATTCAACTTCCAGCCCGTCTTTCTTCAGAATCTCAAGAGCTTCTGTGTATGTTATTCTTGGAAATGGGGGCTTAATCCTCCTAAGCTTCTCAACATCTTGCCCCAATATTTTTAGTTCTTTACTTCTCCTTTCAACTACTCTTTGAACTATAAAGCTTACTAATTCTTCTCCATGTTTTATTATGTCGTCAAGACCTTCCCACGCCGCTTCCATTTCGGACATGTAGAATTCAGACAGGTGTCTTGAGGTTTTTGATTTTTCGGCTCTGAACGCTGGACTGTTGCAGTATATTTTTTCTAGAGAATGAATCATTACCTCTGCGTAAAGTTGCCATGTTTGTGTCAAGTACATTTTCTTGTTATAATACTTAACCTCGAACAAGGTCAGCCTTCCTTCGCAACTTGTCGGTGTTAGTATTGGAGGCGCCACTTCATAAAACTTGTGGCTTCTGTAGTAGTCATCTATTGCTGCGAACACTTCGCTTCTTATTTTCATTATAGCTGTTAATCTTCTGCTTCTCAACCACAAATGCCTCATGTCGTATAAGAATTCGGGGCTCACATCTTTTGTTATTGGGAATGGTTCAGCCAGCCCAACAATCTTTAATGTTTCAACTGTTATTTCATACCCTGTTGGGGCTCTCTCATCCTTCTTTACTGTCCCTGTTATCTCGCAGCTTGATTCTATTGTTATTTTTTCGGCCGCTTCCCATGTTTGATTGTCAACCTGGTTTTTCTCGACTAAGCATTGGATTATATCCGTAGAATCCCTTATGATTAAGAATTTTCTTTGATTGCTTCCTCTCTTCCTATAAACCCAGCCTCTTATTGCAACCTTTTCTCCTTCTTTGTTGAATGCGTCTTCTATTTTTATGAATTCCATATATATAATACGCGTTTATATTATAAAAACTTTTCTTCTCATATTATCTTCCCTACTATCATTCCCACAACAAAGCC
Organism: Candidatus Woesearchaeota archaeon; assembly: GCA_015520525.1. Classification (GTDB taxonomy): domain Archaea; phylum Nanobdellota; class Nanobdellia; order Woesearchaeales; family WAPY01; genus WAPY01. The sequence goes on along the minus strand of WAPY01000073.1, from coordinate 7,549 downwards.
TATCAATGTCCACACAGCTACTTCTAGCTTTTTCATTCTGCTTCTTAATTTTTCATCTTCTTCCGGCTTCTTCAGTGGTGTCGGTTGCTTTGGGGGCTCGTTCAATTTTGGTTCGGGTTTTTCTGTTGGTCCTTTAACTGCTCTAGGAATTTCTCCTCTTGGTTCTTCAGTTCCTTCTCTGTTAAGCTCCTTCAGCCTTCTTAGAAGTTCTTCCTCTTCAATTTCTTTTTTCTCTTTGTAATTATCATTCTCTTCTGTCTCTATGTTTTTCTCAAGGTCTCTTATCTGCCTCTCAATTTCTCTTATTAATCTTTCTTCTTCCTCATTCTTCTCTACCTCTTCTTTTTCTTCTGTTTCTATTTTCTCATTAACTTCTTTTTTCTCATCCTTCACTGTTTGTTTTAATCTTTCTATCTCCCTTTCCACATAATTGAGTTCATTCTCTTCCTGATTTTCTAATTTTATTTTTAAGAATATTATTCGGCTGTTTATCAGATTGAATGTTCTTTCCTTATCTTGTGTTTCTCTCAGCCTATCAGCAAGTTCTTTGTCTCCTATCACATATTCTATCCAGTTTGCGAAGTCGTTCTTGTTTTCATTTACATATTCTCTGAATTCTGGTTCGCTCATGAATTTTATTTCTTCTCTTAAGTCTTCAATGTTTAGCAATCTTGCTCCTCTGTGAGTTATGAACGCCTTGTCTTCTGGAACATTACTTAGAATTTTTTTGATGTTTATCATGCTACCACCTCTTTTTTGGATTTTGTTTTTTCCTTATTTTTGTTCTCGCACCTTATCTTCAAATCTTGTATTATGTTCATGAACCTTATAAATGCTTCGTATGGACTGTCATAGGGATTGAAGTATTTATGGACATCTCCATCTGCGAACCATTTTGTGCACATATAGTAAAAGTGGTCTGATGTCTGCAGTTTTCTCCAGTCGCTTATTATTTTTTTGTCTTTTGTTTTTTTAACTTCCTTCTCCATGTCGTATAGTTCTTTTATGGCGGAGTTCTGTATTTCATTTCCTAACCATGCGCTTAAATCCCTTTCCACATCAGCCCATGATATGTAATAAGGAGCATCTATCTCCCCAACCGGCTCCATTTTTGCTTCTTCGCTTGGTGTTAAATATCCGACCTTATTTTTCCTGAATTCTTCCGGCAGGTGCTTCATGAATTCAAATATCCCTGTGTCTTTCCATTGGTGTTCTCCAAAGGTTTCGTAGTCCATAAACAGATTTACTACCGGTTCTCTTATGCTGCTTATCCAATACGCGTATTTTGGCGCTGTTAAAGGAAATTCCTTCCATGACTTATTTGAGAATCTGAACGCTATGTCGTCTGAGAGCCTGTAATTTTTCAACAGAAGTTTTATGTCAGCTCCTTTTGGTTTGTAAACGAAGTTTGGACTTCTCCATCCAAGTATCTTATCAGCCCCTTCTGTGATTATAGCTTTGTAGCCCATCTTTTCGACGAACTTTGCCAGTTCGTTGTTGTATATTAATTCTGTATTCCTGAACACTCTCGGATTCTTGTGGAATATTTTCCTGATCTCTTTCTTATGCATATTTACTTGTTCCTTGAACTCCTCCTTTGAATATAAGAAAGCTAAGGAATGGTAATATGTTTCATCTAATAATTCAACTCTTTTGTGCTTTCCCAACTCTTTGAATGATTCGAACGCTTCTTTATTGTATGCTTCTAACTGTTCGAGAACTGTTCCTGTTATGCTTAAACTTACTTTGAAGCTTGGATTTTCATCTAACAGATTAAGAAGGAGTTTGTTCATTGGGAGGTATGATTTTTTTGCGACTTTATTCAAAACGAACCTGTTCTTTTGTTCGTCAAAATAATTGGAATTGTTGCCTACTTCAAATATCTGATACTTTCTTAGCCTGAATGGTTGATGAACTTGGAAGTAGAAGCATACTTTTGTCATTGTGCCCTCAGCAGAGTGTTGTATACATTTATTATTTCTTTTGCGGTTTTGTCCCAGCTGAATTTTTTTATTTCTATGAGCCCGTGTTTGCTGAGCTCATTTTTTAAAGCCTTGTATTTTAAGACTGCGATTATCTTATTCGCTATTTCGTTTACATCCCAAAAATCAACTTTTAAGCAGTTGTTGACTATTTCTGATACTCCGCTCTGTTTGGAGATTATTGTTGGAGTTCCATTTCTCATAGCTTCCAAAGGTGTTATTCCGAAAGGTTCTGATACTGAGGGCATAACATAAATATCAGCCATCCTGTAAGCTCTGTCTATGTCTTTTCCCCTTAAGAATCCTGCGAACAAGAAGTTTGACGCCAGCCCAAGCCTCACAACATCTCTTATCATTTGGTTTTTCATGTCGCCTTCTCCAACAACTATGTATTTTACATTGGGTATTACATTGCTCACGAGCCTTGCTGCTTTAACAAAGTAATCCGGTCCTTTCTGTAATGTTATCCTTCCTAAGAATAAGACAATCTTGTCGTGTTTTTTTATCTCAAAGTTTTCGCTTGGTGAGCATGAGCTGAATTCCACAGCGTTGTGGACTGTGAACACTTTTTGAGGGTTTATGCCATACTTGGATATAATTACACTCTTTGTATAATTGCTCACTGTTATGACAGCGTCGGCTTTTTCCATTCCCTCTTTTTCAATTCCGTGAACCTTTTGATTTCCATATCTCATGCCGTTCCTGTCGAATTCTGTTGCGTGGACATGAACAATTAACGGCTTTCCGGACAATCTTTTCAGTTCTATCGCCGCCAAGTATGTCATCCAATCATGGGCGTGTATTATGTCAAAATTGTCTAGAACTCCTTTTAAGTATAATTGTTTGATTAATTCTTTGTACCTTATTACCTCTTGAAATAAATTCTTCCCGTACAAGTCGCCTGAACTGGATGTTTTTTCTTTCACGCTCAACTCATTGTATTTTGTTCTTGTTATGTACGGTATTAACAACGCAGGCACTATTATCTTTTTCACATTAGCTTCTTCTTCAGCTATTATTATGTCATATTTGTTGTTGTTCTCAACCTTTTCATTACCTTTAAACCTACTTGGTATTCTTGGGAGAACAAATGTAACTTTAACATTGTTGTTAGTCAATCCTTTAACTATTCCGTAGCAGGCAGTACCCAAGCCTCCCATATTAAATGGAGGGAACTCCCAGCCCAGCATTAACACTCTCAAATAACTCAACCTCCTTTTTGTTACAATAACCTACACTATTCTATAAAAAGGTTCCTTACGACTTTTCAGTGAAGATGAGGATTTTTCGTCGACATTCTCTTTTTTGTCACATAACAATTGATAAAAACATATTTATAGTTATTATTGCTCTTGTATAATATGCTTTGGTGATACTATGGTAGAACTTGATCATTTTGAGAAGAGGATTCTTAGAGAGCTTGTTAGGAATCCTCGAATTTCTGATAATCAGATCAGTCACATTACAGGCATCCCTGTGAAAACAGTTAACAGAAAAAGAAAAATTTTAGAGGAGAAAGGTTTCATAAATTACATATCTTTGTTGAATTATATTAAGATGGGCGTTTTTGGCACGACCCAACTTTATCTTATCATTATGAAAGAGGGCATAACAAAGAAGGCTCTTATTGATTTCTTAAACTCAATCAATTATTCTTCTCATTTAATTAAGCACATAGATTCTTGTTTTATAGGAGAGTTTGAGGGAAATTCTGCTTTGGTCTTTGTCATACAGAGCAGGAAGGATGAGGATGTTGTTGAAATATTCAATGCAGATTTAGTTCCTTTAATCAACGGCAGATTTGGTGGGGGTTCTGTTAAGGATGTTAAGGTCATTAGAATAAACAATTTATTCTCGCTCTCCCACAATTATTTGATGAGCAAAAACATAGATAAAGGGAAGATAAAGCCTGATTGGCCGAATGATTTAATATTTATATCAGATTGAAGGCGGAAAAATGAATAAGGATACTTTTTTAGTGGAGGCGTCTTGGGAAGTGTGCAATAAGGTTGGCGGTATTCACACAGTAATAACATCTAAGGCTCAGTATATCCAGCGTGAGTTTGAGGATTATGTTCTTGTCGGCCCATATTTTTATGAGAAAGCTTCAAAGGAGTTTATTGAAAGAGTGCCTCCTTCAGAATTCAAAGGAGTCTTTTCCGAACTGAAATCAAGAGGAATTCTCTGCCATTATGGCACTTGGCTCATAAGCTCAAAGCCGAATGTTGTTCTTCTTGATTTCTCATCTTTTGTTTCCAATAAAAACAACATAAAAACTAAGCTTTGGGAGAAGTTTAAGATTGATTCTCTCTTCACGAATTTTTTTGATTTTGACCAGCCAGTTATTTGGGCTTATGCCGTTGGCATGTTTGTTGATTTGTTATCAAAGTCAATTCCAAACAAGCAGTTCATTCTTCAAGCTCATGAGTGGCTGAGTGGGGCTTCAATACTCTATTTGAAAATGAATTCATCAAATGTGAAGACAGTTTTTACCACCCACGCAACTGTTCTTGGAAGGACATTGGCTAATTCCAACATAAACTTTTATGACATGTTTGATTCAATAAACCCTGATGAGGAAGCATATAAGTATAAGGTTCAGGCTAAACATCAGTTGGAGAAGGCTTCTGCTTTGAACACAGATGTTTTTACAACGGTAAGTGAGATAACGAATATGGAAGCTTCTCATTTCTTGGGCAGGAAAGCTGACATAATTGTAGCCAACGGTTTGAACATAGATAAGTTTCCAACCTACGATGAGCTGGCAATAAGGCACAAACTTTACAAGAATAAAATTAAGGAATTCATGCTCTATTATTTCTTCCCGTATTACTCTTTTGACATTGACAACACGATTATTTACTTTCTCCTTGGCAGGTATGAGTTTAAGGCTAAGGGAATTGATGTTTTCATAAAAGCTCTCGGCAGGCTTAATGAGAGATTGAAGAGGGAGAATTCAAATAAGACAGTCCTTGCTTTCCTATGGGTTCCTGCTAATGTTAAGAGAGTCAGGCCCGAGCTCCTCGAAGCAAAAACATACTATGATGATTTGAAATCAACAATTGATGATAAGACGGATGATTTAAAGCAAAGAATCATGTACCTTTTCCTTTCAAAGAAAGAAATTAAGGAGGAGGATTTGTTTGACAATGAGTTTCTCCTTCAGGAGAGAAAGACAATGCTTCATCTTTCAAGGTCTGGAAACCCCCCTTTGAGCACGCACGAGCTTTATGATGAGGAGCATGATGCTATCTTGAATTCATTGAGGAGCAACAACCTCTTGAACAGAAAAGAGGACAAGGTCAAAGTGGTGTTTTATCCAATTTATTTGACCGGAGCGGACGGCCTCCTCGATTTATCATACTATGAAAGCATAACCGCCTCCCACTTGGGAATCTTTCCGTCATTTTATGAGCCTTGGGGTTATACTCCTGTTGAAGCGGCAGCGTCTGCTATCTCTTCTATCACTACTGACCTTGCGGGGTTTGGCAGGTTCATATCACATTACATAACCAATGACTCTAAAACATCCGGAATATTTGTTTTGAACAGGCTCAACAGGACTGATGATGAAGTGGTGTCAGACCTTGCCGACATTATGTATTCTTATTATCTTCTTGACAAGAGCGAGCGTATAAAGAACAAGATTGAGGCGAACAAACTCTCAAAGCTTGTTGATTGGAGCGTTCTCGTGAAAAATTATTTAAACGCTTACTCTCTCGCTTTGAGCAGGTGATATTATGCTCAAGCAGTCTTTCAGAAAGCATTATTTTCTCAACAAGTGGGTGCTTATTTCAGAGAATAGAAATAAGAGGCCTTCAGATTTTGGAGTTGAAGTTGAAAAGAAAGTTTCAAACAGTAGGTCATGTCCATTCTGCCCTGGCAATGAGAAAATGACAACTGCTGAATTGGGAAGAATTGTCGGTAGGAATAAGGATGCTTGGATTATAAGATGGTTCTCCAACAAATTCGGAGCAGTCTCAAAAAGCCCAGAGAAGGTTTCTTCAAAGGGTATTTTTACACAAGAGCCGTCTTTTGGTTATCATTACATTATTGTTGATACGAACAAGCACGGAGTTTCTTGGCCGTCTCTAAGCTCATCCCATCTGGTCAAGCTTATGAAGGTTTATTCAACTGTTGTTGATGATTTACAATCCAAAAAGAACATTAAGTATGTTGTCTTGTTCAAGAACCACGGTCCTAATGCTGGGGCTTCCTTGACTCATGAGCACACTCAAGTTGTTGCTTTAACTAAGATTCCTGATCTGATAGATCAAGAGTTTAAGTCATTCTCAGATTATTATAAAAAGAACAAGAAAGGTTTCATGTGCGACATAATAAAGAAAGAGAAGAAGCTTAATGAGAGGATTGTCTTTGAGAATAAAACTGCTGTAGTTGTCGCTCCTTTCGCTCCCCTTTATTCTCTTGAAGTTTTTGTTGCTCCAAAACGCCATGTTTCTGAGTTGTCTGAGCTTAGAGAAGATGAATTGAAGGATTTAGCTGTTCTCATGAGAAAAATCTTTACAAAACTTGAGTCAAGGAATATAGATTATAATTTTGTCATGCATCATGGGTCAAATAGGAAAAGTAAGAAATTCCACCTTTACTTTGATATAATTCCAAGACTGAACAAGCACGCAGGTTTTGAGATGTCTGGCTTTGTTATAAATTCAATAAGCCCCGAAACCTCTGTTAAGTTTTACAGGAGCAGAAAATGAGAGTAAAAGTGAATGTTTGCGATGAGAAAGCCTGCGCTTCCTCATACTCTGACGATGATAATTTGAGGATTTTCTTGAACAGTTCTCACTCATTTTTTCTTCATGGTTTGTTTAACAGCTCAAAATATGATGGATTCTTCTTCTCTTATAATAATCAATTGTTCAAAGCTTTTGATTTAATGTTTGATTTTGCTCCCTCCTCTGTTGAAAGAAGGTTTAACACTTTTAAACTTGCCAGCTCTAATAATCGCTTGTCTTTTTTGTTGGACAAGAAGTTTATGGTTGTTCGTTCTAATCTCCCAATAAAGTTTTCTTTCGATTTTGACATTAGAAAAGTTAATAATTTCTCAATTGACAATCGCCTTTACTCCGTTGAATTCAGGTCTTTGAATGGTGTTAAGGTGTCTGTTGTCTCATTTGATAAGACAAAGTATGGGGAGCCTTTTTTCTTTGCCGTTGCTTATGAAGGAAGCGTAAGTAAAGCTTCTTCTCCTTGGATTGAGAGATTTTATTCTTTTGATAACCTCAGGCATTCAGAGTCCAGCCGTTTTGTCTTCTCCCCTTTTGTCTTGAGTTCAAATAATTTTTGTGTTGCTTTCAGTTCTGATAAAACTTCTGCAGTTACTGATGCTGTTCTAAACTTTAAGAGATTAAAATTAAAAGATATTGCCCCTTTTGATGGTAAACTTCCAACGGCTCAAGACAAGATTTCTGTTGCGGAGTCCTACGCTTTCTCTTCTTTAAAATCTTTATCCTTTGATAATTTTCTCATTGCAGGCTTCCCATGGTTCGCTGAGGAGTGGTTCCGCGATGAGCTCACAGCTTTAGGATATTTTATTAGTTCAGAAA
>WAPY01000072.1 GCA_015520525.1 Candidatus Woesearchaeota archaeon | reverse complement strand
CATTAAGATACTACAAAAGGGATGACATAGAAGACGCCATACTAGAAGCTGCTGAGCACAGAGAGATTGGAGTAAGATATGGAGATCAAGGCTTTGGGAAAAGACCGGATGTTCTAACTTACAGAGATGATATTCTGAGCCTAGCTCAAAGGAGGGCGACTAGTTTTCACTCGTCTGAAGAGCGATGGAGCAATCCCCTTCTTTTGAGGCCCGACCTAACTAAAGAGGAGCTTAACAATTTGAGGATAGGCTGGGACTTAGTTTTTGATATTGACTGTCATTTCTTTGACTACTCTAAATTTGCAGCTGAAATAATAATTGACATACTGAAAAGATATAGGATATCTTCTTTCAGCGTTAAATATTCGGGAAACAAAGGCTTTCACATTGGAGTTCCGTTTGAGGCGTTTCCGAAAAGGATACAAGGTGTTGAGACAAGATTTTTGTTTCCTGAAGCTCCGAGGAGAATAGCATCTTACATAAAGTTCTTAGTGAAGGAAAAACTTGCGCAGAAAATTTTGAAATTTGAACATTATGATTTTGACAGGATTGTCAAAAAAGTTGGCAAGCCAAAGGCGGATTTGATTTATTACAAAAAGAATGAGCTTGGAAGCATGACCCCTATGCTGAATCCGGACCCATTCTTAGATATAGACACAATCTTAATATCATCAAGGCACATGTTCAGGATTCCCTACTCACTTCATGAAAAATCCGGACTTGCTTCAATTCCCATAGACCCAAAGAGGATTGATGAATTCTCAAAGGATGAGGCGGTTCCGGAGAAAGTTGCAGTGGATAAACGATTCGTATTTTTAGATAAAAGAAAGGCTGAGGAGGGGGAGGCGTCTGCGCTGATCGTGCAGGCGTTTGATTTCACCCCGAAAGTTGAGGAGAAGAAGGTTGAGTTAAACAAGCATAGAGAGTTTGAGGTTATATCAAATCCCTTATCCAGAGAGTATTTTGCTCCGTGCATAAAGAACATTCTTTCAGGTGTTGATGATGGAAGGAAGAGGTCTGTCTTCGTTTTAATAAACTACCTCAGCAGTTTAGGCTGGAGCTTTGACGACATTCAGGAGCTCCTGCTTAAATGGAACAAGAACAACAAGGAGCCTTTAAGAGAAAATTACATCATACAGCAGGTAACTTATAGGAGGAATAGGAACAAAAAGATTCTCCCACCAAACTGCGACAACAAAATGTATTATAAAGATATTGGAGTCTGCACTCCGGATGAATTATGCAAAAGAATAAGGAACCCAGTGAATTATTCAATCATAAAAATGAGAGACGCCAACAGGTCTAATAAAAGCAGGAAGAAGCAAAAGAAAAAGCAGGAGCAGAATAAGGAACATGAGGAGAAAACGAAAAAGCAAAGCGAATAAATTAATAAAGATTATGATAAAAATCACTGCTCGTCTTCTTTCCCGCTTCCTCTTATAATACCCACATCAACAACTTTGTCACTATCTATTCTTATTATCTTAACTCCTTGAGTGTTCCTTCCAAATACAGAAACGGAGCTTGCCGGGAACCTTATCATCATTCCATTCTTTGTCACAACTATAACTTCATCGTTGTCTTTAACAGATTCAACATCAACTACTTCGCCGTTCTTTTCATTTATTTTTATGTTTATAACTCCCTTTCCTCCTCGTGAGATTAAACGATAATCCTTAACTTTCGTCCTTTTCCCGTATCCTCTTTCGGTTATCGTTAGCAAGGTTTCTTCTCCATTCACAATAACTGATGATACAACCTCATCATTCTCCCCAAGTCTTATTCCTATAACTCCCCTTGCGGATCTTCCCATAGTTCTTACATCGGTCTCTTTGAATCGGGCTGCAAGTCCTTTTCTGGTTGCCAGCACAACCTCCTTTGTTCCATCGCTGACCTCAACATTTATCAATGAATCGTCGCCGTCAAGAGAGATTGCTCTAACTCCGTTTCTCAGCGTTGCAAATTCTGATAATTTTGTCCTCTTAACAATCCCCCTGCGAGTTGTAAATAGAAGAACTTTATCAGAGTCTTTCCTTATCTGCTTCAGATCTATCAAACTTGCTATTTTCTCATCATTTTCAAGAGGAAGGAAATTTATTATGGGCTTTCCTTTTGAAGCCCTTTCATACTCTGGAATTCTGTACGCTTTAAGATAATACACTCTGCCTTTATTCGTGAAGAACAGCAGGGTCGATAAGTTTGTGGTCGCAACCACTTTCTTCACAAAATCCTCTTCATTTGTTGTAACCGCCTTGACGCCTTTTCCTCCCCTATTTTGAGTTTTATAATCCTCCAGAGAAGTTCTTTTAATGTAGCCTTTATTTGTCAAGACAACAACCACTTCATCATCGTCTATCAAATCTTCTATATCAAGGTTCGCATCTTCTCCTTCAATTATTTCAGTTCTTCTGCTGTCGCCGTATTTCTGTTTTATATCAAGCATGTCGTTCTTTATTATCTCAAGAATCTTCTGCTCGCTGCCAAGCTTGTCCTTTAAGTCAATTATTTTTTTGTTCAGCTCTTTAAGTTCGTTCTCCAATTTTTCTCTCTCAAGGGAGCTTAACTTTTGAAGTTTCATGTCAAGTATTGCACTGGCTTGATTCTCATTTATGCTGTATTTGTTTATTAATTCGGCCTTCGCCTCATTGACTCCCTTTGATTTCTTAATTAAGGCGACAACATTATCAATATCATCTATAGCTATAATCAATCCCTTAACTATCTCCTGCCTTCCAAGAGATTTTTTAAGGTCAAATTCAAGAGCTCTTCTTATTACATTCTGCCTGTGTCTTATGAAGTTGGTTAGAATTTGTTTTAAATTCACCACTCTTGGTTTTCCATCTATAAGAGTGAGCATGATTATTCCGAAGGTAACTTGGAGCTTGCTGTGTTTGAAGAGCTGATTGAGAACTATAGAAGGATTGAAGTTCTGCTTTATGGATATGACCACCCTTACTCCGTGCTTGTCGCTTTCATCTTTTATGTTTGATATGCCGTCTATTTTCTTGTCTTTAACGAGGCGGACTATCTCCTCGAGCATTTCAGACTTGTTTACTGCATAAGGAATTTCTTCGACTATTATTCTGTTCTTCTTGTTCTTTTCTTCTATCCTGGTTTTTGCTCTGACTAAAATCTTTCCATGGCCTGTTTTGTATGCTTTCATTATGCCTTGTCTTCCATAGATTAGAGCTCCTGTTGGAAAGTCAGGCCCTTTGATGAATTTCATTAAGTCAAGAGAATTCTGCTCCGGATTGTCTATTAAGCTTATGACTGCATCAGCAACTTCATTTAAATTATGAGGGGGAATATTCGTCGCCATTCCAACTGCTATTCCAGAACTGCCGTTCAACAACAGGTTTGGTATCCTTGAAGGTAAAAATAAAGGCTCATATAATGAGTTGTCAAAGTTCTTTGTGAAGTCAACTGTTTCCTTGTCTATGTCTGCAAGCATCTCATCAGCTATTTTTGAAAGTCTTACTTCAGTATACCTCATTGCAGCTGCGCTGTCACCATCTATACTACCAAAGTTTCCCTGGCCTTCTATTAAGGGATATCTCATTGAGAACGGCTGAGCCATTCTTACAAGCGCATCATAAACTGCCATGTCACCGTGGGGATGATATTTACCAAGAACCTCTCCCACAACTCTTGCCGATTTTTTTGTGGGCTTGTTGTGGAACAATCCCATTTGATACATAGCGAAGAGTATCCTTCTGTGGACAGGCTTCAAACCGTCTTTTATGTCAGGCAGAGCCCTTCCTGCAATAACGCTCATAGAATAATCAAGATAGCTTGACTTCATCTCATCAGATATTCTTTTTATGATAAGGTTCCTGCTGTTCTGCTTATTTTCTTGATTGTGCTCATTTATTTTCTCGTTGTTTTGTGATGGTTCTTCACTCATGATTATCAACTCTCATTTCTTGTTTGTCTGAATTTTGGTTGTTATTTTCCATTTGTTTTTCTCTCTCATCCTTTCCTTCCTTGGGAGAATTTTCTTGTTCATCCTTATTTTTATTAAGTTCTTCCGGCTCTTTAACTTCCATTATTGAATTACTGCCGTCCTTTTCTTTAATCTCATATTCTACTATGCTCTTCTGTTCGGGATTTACATTATTTACAACTTCAACTTCATTCTTTTTATTCTTCTGCTTTTCTTCTATATCCTTTATTATCCTGTTCAAATTTTCTCTATTCTCAATCTCAAAGTATGAGAAGAATTTCTTCGAGAGTTTTATTAAGTATGTTCTCCCGCTTTTCTCTTTGGTTATGAAGCCTTCCTCTTCAAGTGTCTTTATGTC
>WAPY01000071.1 GCA_015520525.1 Candidatus Woesearchaeota archaeon | reverse complement strand
CATTATAATCAGTCCTAAGCAGGACTCTTTTCCCCTTAAGCTTCCCTCTCAACTCTGTTAAACTTCTCAGTTTCATTTTTGTTCAGATTCTCTTAGAGCGTTTAGTATGATCTGTTTTAATTGTTCCTTTGGAGCGAATCCCACAAATCTTCCTATTATCTTTCCATCTTTGAATATAAGCATGGTTGGTATGCTCTGTATAGTGTACTGCTGGGATATTTCTGGATTCTCTTCTGTGTTTACTTTGCAGAACTTTATCTTATCCCCAAGTTCCTTCTCAAGTTCTTCAAACTCTGGAGCCATCATTCTGCAGGGGTTGCACCATGAAGCCCAAAAGTCAATCACAACTGGAATCTTTGAATCTAAAACTTCATAAACAAAGGTTGTTAAGTTTAAATGTTTCATACACTTACCTTTTTATGCTTTCTTATAAACTTTTTCATTTAGACTGTCGAGAAGTTTAAGTGACAGGGGTTCTCTCTTCTTGTAGTTGAAGAATAATTTAGCTAAGGAGATTAAGTTTTTGTCTCTTGTTATTACATCATATTTTATTATCTTTCTTATTCTGCCATGTTCATCGTTTATTTCTTTCAAATTGGAAAGACTTATTATTAATCTGCTTCTGTTGTTTACTTCGGGAAATAAGATGTAATATTCCTCACTTTCTCTTTGAATCCTGTTAATTTGTTCTCTGATTATGCTACTCTCATTTTTTATGTGTTCAAATGTTTTCTCATTCAAATGCTTGGTAAATCTCTCTAAATTGTCGAGGATTCTCTCATAAGAATTAACTTCTCTTATCTTTAATGCGAGTAATTTCTGGGATAATCTTAAACTTCCCGCGCTCTCTTCTGGAAGGTTATGTTCTGCTCCTTCAAACTTCTTTATGAACAATTTAATGACAACAATCTCTAATTTCAACTTTTTTATTCTGCTTTTTATCCTATCTTCAAGTTTTTTCAGCTCTTCCAGAGCTTTTATAGTTTTAATTGACAGTTGGAGAAGCTCACGCCTCTGCCGGATCAGTATTCTTATTTTTTGGGATTCTTTTGATCTTATCATACCCGCTTTTCTCTTTATGTCCCACCTCTTATTGTATCTTGATATTTCTCTTATAATCTTTCTCTTAACAGCATAAGCTTTGTTTAATAAGCTCCACATATCTATATCTAAATCCTGCTCTGAATTTTTCATGTTAATACTCTTTAACTCTGCTGTATGTTTAAAACTTTTGTTTAAAATTATCAAGTGAGAACAGCACTTCATTCTATGCTGTTTATGAACATTGTATTGCCCTTTAAGGTTCCTGTTATTGTGATAGTCTTGTTCTTTTTTAATTCTTGATACTTGTTTAACTCTTTTCTTCTTATTATTCCTGTAATGTTTCTTTTTATTTCCATTTTAAGTTTTATATATTTTGGATTGCTTGTGTTTGATACTTCTAAGAGCTTTGCCTTTATCTTTACATTCTCATTGTCCACTTGCGCTGCGAGGTTGTTGTTTGGTTTTGTGTTGTTTAAGATTATCAACAGCATTAGAATCCCAAGCAAAGAGACTGTAAAACTTAATTTAATTATGTAATTGTGGTCTATTTCCATCTTAAATTAAAAACTCTTCTCTCTTTATTTCATCAGTTACAAAATACTCCTTAAACTCAACTTCATCTTTGATTAAAGAATTCTTGAATTTCACATACTCTTTTATGTTTGGAAATATGCAGTCTATTAATAGGTTGTAATGATTGCTTATCCTAAATAAGCTGTTAATAAAGGGATTCCCTTTCAACTCATTTATCTTTTTTGCACTGCATTGTGCGAAGAAAACGGCGTTTATTAAATTCATCTTCTGGATGTTTGGCATCCCGACATAACCTTTTATGATACCATCATCTTCAAGCTCTTGTATTTTCATTTTGACTGTCGATGGGGATATGTTGAGCTTTCTGGATAGTTCTCTTATGCTTGTTCGAGAGTTTCTTCTCAATTCTTTTAGAATCAATCTTCTATTTACTTTTTTTGTCATGTTTTTTTATTT
>WAPY01000070.1 GCA_015520525.1 Candidatus Woesearchaeota archaeon | reverse complement strand
GTACAGACTGATTGAGGAGAAAAAGAACATTGAGGATATGAGGCTTCAGCTCTACTTGAAAGCCCACAACCTTGAGGATGTCGTGCCCAAAGAGAATGTTTCAAAACTATTGAAGCCTTTGCCTTCAGTAAATCCTGAGGAGAAGGATTCTCTCATAGCAGAGGCGAAGGAAGCGATTATGTCAAAGAATTTTGTTAAAGCTAATGAGCTCATAAAGAAACTTGACAAGATATACTCGCAGTTGACAAATGTTGAAGAGAAGAAGGAGCTTTACTACAAAATCCTCGAGCTGAAGACTGACTTGAGATTGGCGACGCTGTGAAACTAATACTTTTTGTTGAATTTTCTTCTTTTTGCTAATTCAGATATATTAGAAACTTTAATCTTGCTAAGGAGACTCAATCTTTTCTTATCATATTCCAACCCAAAAGCATGCTCCATTTCTTGGCTCTCGCTGGAATTTGAATCAACAATAAGTCCAATTGCTGAAACTATAAAAGCAAGAGGTATCTGCCAGCTAGCTTGCGATGGAGAGGAGTGTATTGATTTCGCAGAATAAGCAACGATAAGACCCACAGTTGTCCATATTGGCACAGTAAGAGGATGAATGTAAAAGAATCTCCCGAGTTTTGATTTATTCACAAACTCTTCAAGCTCTTCTTTTTCGTCATTGATTATCTGTCGTTGAATCAACAGTTCTTATTATCCTACACTCATCCTCAATAATTATCTTTCTTCCTTTCAGAAATTTATTGACTACTTCCACATTTGCTCTTGTGTGCTCTGTTATCTCTGATGTTTTGATTGCTCCTCCAACAACGCCCAGCAGGGGTATGAGCTGGTCCGCCAGTAGTTTATCCACAACTCCATTTTTTATTTCTTCAACTAATCTTTCTCCAACATCTCTGCCGAGCTCTTCGGGGCTTTCATAATTCTTGCTCACTCCGTCCGCGCCTATTATGTGCGATGTTTCTTTCTTAAAATTGTTGAACACAGCCCACATGCAGAGGTGGGAGCCTTTAGATTCTGAATCAGAGTAGGTTATATCAATGTCAGGTGTTGTGTTAATTTTCTTTTTTATTTCTTCTTTTGCGGAGTCGGCCTGCCTCTCGGAGACTTTCTCGCTCATAAGTTCTTTTGACGAGTTTGATATTCCCACTATGTAAAAGTCGTTGCTCTGCTCAATTAAATTCAATGGTTTGTATTTGTTCAGTTTGTAGGGCTTTGTTTTAACAATAAGAATTCCTCCTCCTTTTGGATAGTAGCCTCTCTTCACAATCTTAACTTCTATTTCTGCGTAGTTTCTAAAGTAGAATGCTAGAACATTTTTGAAGTAGTCTGATGTAGGCGACCAGGGAACATCCGTCCCGCCGATTATTTTAACTCTCGTCTGTTTGAGAAAGACCATTGGCAGGATTATGGACTGAAGCACTAATGTTGCAGAGCCTGCTGTTTTCACATCCAAGGTTATGTTGCCTCCTTTATACTCTCCGGGGTAGCAGGTTAATTCTTCCGATCCTAAAAAAGCTCCTTCAAATTTTGTTTTGGACAATTTCTTAACAGCTTCTATGCCTATGAGGTGTTGATGTTTTACTCCGGGCTTGGGCCTGCTTTTTCTTATGTTTGTTATGTGGAATGGTTCTCCTGTCAAAAGAGACATTGTTAACGCTGTTCTTAGAATCTGTCCTCCTCCTATTGAGCCGTCTATCTCAATCATAATTCAGAAGTTAATCTTTTAATATTTAAAAGGATTGCTAAGTTATTATCCTGTCGTATTCTGCGAGGATTATTCTGTCCATTTCCTTCGCTTTCTTAACCGCGTAGAGTTTTCCTTTGGTCGCTTCAACTATCTTCTGAGCCAGCTCCCTACCTTTATCGTCAAGGTTGATCCCAACTATTGATATTTTTATCTTATTCCCCGCGGCTTTGTAAACTTCATTCATCATTTCTTCTATCGGAGAATCTCCTTTTGTCGGTATAACATCTGTAATAATAATTATCCACTTGTCTCCTTTTAGATTTGAGAGCATATTCACAGATTCTTTTATCGCAAGGCTTATGTCCGTCTGCTGTCTCGGCCTCGCCTTAACAAGCTCTTTAACAAATTCTTCAAAATTTTTTCCCACTTCAACTTTGGAGATTATTTGATTCCTAAAAACTAAAAGCCCAACTTTGTTGTTGTCTTTCAGAGCTTTATAGATTAGAGCAACACCTGCTTTTTTTGCCTCGCTTATCTTATCTCCTTTCATTGAACCTGAAGAATCAACTGCAAAAACTATATTTACCGAGCCTTTCGATTCTCTTACCTTGCTCCTTAAATCTTCCTTTTCTATATTCTTATGCTGTCTTTTTATTGCAAGTTTTATTGTTTTCTTCAGCGCTATGTCTGAGTATCTTAAAGGCTTCTTGTTTGAGAAGTCCATAACATAACCTGATGAGCTCTTTTTCCTGTTCGTGTATTTCCCTTCAGTGTTTATTATCTTGTCAACTTCTTCATTGACTAAGGATATTGCCGCGATTTGAATTGCCTTATCTGTCAATTGCCCGTCTTTATCAATAAAGTCATCTTTCTTCAACTCGTTGATTTTGGATTCTATCTTCTTCTTGAGTTCATCCCTAAATTCAGGGAGGTTTATGTTTTTCTTTATGTAATCTTCATT
>WAPY01000069.1 GCA_015520525.1 Candidatus Woesearchaeota archaeon | reverse complement strand
TTATAGATATCTCTCCATTGATGAGAAAATGGAAAAAGTGTAGAATAATGAATTAATTAATCTTCAACAACCTTTATAGCCTGCTCTGGGCATTGAATCTCGCACGCTTTGCAGTCAATGCACGCTGAAGGGTTTGCCACAAATGGCTTGCCGTCCTTCTTTGTGTAGACTCCCATCGGGCAGACTTGTATGCATACGAAGTGCGACTTGCACTTATCATAATTAATTACTGGATGACTCATCCTTCTCAACCTCTTTATTCTCAACTTTTTCATTAACCTTTATATTTGTTGGCTTGGCTTTTGTCAGGACGAATTTTCTAATCTCAAAATACTTTATTGGATAAACCTTGCTCAGCTTTCTTATTATGTCCGATTGGAGCTTATGATTTACCACATCAGAAACAAAATCGTCGTAAGAGGAATTGCTTACTCTCTGATAAATTAATTCTCTGCTTGTTTGCTTCAAGTTTTTATTGACATCTCCCTTTGACTTGAACGCTGTTACAATTATGGGCTTTATTCTAACATTCATTCCATCCTTCGTCTTGACCACAAAACTGTCGTCAATCCTTGTTCTCCTTCTCCTGACATACCTTCTTAGCATGGCAGGAAGAATTTCGTAGTCTTCAACAAATGTGATTGCGTTCTTTGTTGATACATCATGAATCTTGAGTTTTATATGGATCCCATGCAGTCTTATATTCTTTGTAAGCTCAGATAAAGGCAGGTCAACTCGTCTTCCTATAAGCTTTTGCGGTTCAGAAGCGCTTATTTCTCCTATAATCGCGTTGCCGAACTGCTTCGGAGCTTTAACTTGATACCACTCTTTCTTGACGACCTTTATCTTTTGTTTTTTCTTCTTTACTGCCATATCCACATGGGGAGAACAGCCTCTTTAAAAAGTTTTTCTTTTTATTCGAATTTCATTATTCTTCCCGGAAAATCCTCCTTCATCAAAAGAACAACCCTGCTTACAGGTTTGTCGTCAATGATCTTATAGCCCATAGAATCTGCAATCTTCTTGGCGAATTCTTTCACCTCATCATGAGTTGGCATATTCTCCTGCTTGAGCCTATACTTTGAGTAGCCAACATGCATGTAAGCCTTTACCTCTATAAATGTCGGGTTCGCCTTCTCTTTGAGAATCCTGCCATACTCTTCCGGCTGAATCATATTTATCCCCTTTATTGCAGTTACTCTTATAACTGTCCTTGTTCTGTTCTTAACCCTCTTTAAGAATTCAAGGCTCCTCATCAATCTTTGCCAAGCGTCCTTAAACACCGGTTTGTCAACTTCATTGAACATCTTTTCATTTGGTGCTGTGAAGGATACATAAACTTGAGTTGGAAGAGCGTCCTCTTTTTCCAACCTCTCAAGCATATCCGGATACATTCCGTTCGTGACTAAGAATGTTGTTTTGCCGAGCTCATGAAGCCTTTTTATTAATTCAGGCAGTCTCGGATATATGGTTGGTTCTCCAGTCAGGGAAATGGCAAAGTGCATTGGTTCTTGAGCTTCCTTGAACTTTCTCCTGTTGACCTTTGGATTGCCTCCAAAACCTGAGATTAATTTTCTCTGCTGTTCAATGGATTTTTTTATTATAGTATCAGGATCATCAACTTCAAAATTCATCTCATAACCTTGATTGAACTCGTGGGGCCTCCAGCAGAACACGCACTTGTTGCTGCAGAATCCAACTGTTGGAGTCATTTGACAGCACAAGTGAGACCTTATGCCGTAGAATTTCTGCTTATAACATGTGTCCTCATCGAGTAAGGATTTTTTTGTCCACTCGCATATCTTTACAGCGCTGTGTTTTCCTGCGAACCCATATTGTTGCTTCAAAAGAGCTTTGAACAAGGGGTCTGGCAGAATTGTTGTGTTCTTTATTTCTTCCTTTTTCATCTTACCGCCTTCGTGCAATGTGCTTATAATTATTTGTCAGCATAATGCTTTATGTGGTTGAGTTAATGCTTGGTTTAAATATTTATCTTTGTAATGAATGAATAAATCCCAAAGCTCTAATCAAAGAAGTTTGCAGGCTCACCATCATGAACAGATTATTGACAAAATACTATCACACGCATTGTTTCAATGGCGGTCATTGTTTTTGGACTTGCATTGAATATAAAAAGTCAAGATTAGAATTGAAAAATTGTTTAAGTCAAAAGATTGCTCTAAGGGATGTTACACCTAATAGTTACACTTGACATATAAAATATAAATAGAAATTTATAAAAAAGTGTGCGGAGTAAGTTGCATAAGCTACCTTCTTTCCTTAACAAAAGCTTTTTATACGAGGCGATTAATTTACTCTTATGAATCTTAAAGAGAAACTTGATTATCTCAAGGGCACGAACGAGTTTAAAGAATGGGTTAAAAATCATCCTTCGGATTATCTCGTGAGCGTCTTTCTTATGTCAGACCACCCATTAGAAGTCCAATTTGATTTTTATGATGAGAAAGAGGATAAAATTACAAGCTTTTCTCTTGAGGGAGTTAAAGTAACGAAGGTTGAGGGCTCTGATATACTTAAGGATAATAAAGACCCGCTTAAAAAGCTTGAGCTTAGGGAGTGGGACCTTAATAAATCCTTGAAGTTTGCGGAGAGCTTGTTGAAGGATAAAGGCGAGGAGGTTTATAAATCAATTGTTGCCCTCCAAAACTCTGAGAACGGCCCCATATGGAATATTACATTTATAACGAAAGCCTTCAAAGTGATGAATATTAAACTATCCTGTGATGACAACAAGGTTCTTTCATCTGATTTAAGAACTATTTTTGATTTTAGGAAAAAATAAAATCTATTTTGAAAGTTATATCTTGCTTTTCATAATAACTTAAATATCAGCTTTCATTATGGCTTGATATGACAAAAAACAACAAGATAAGTTATAAAACAATCATGCATAACTCCAGCCTTGACAACTTCTTTGAGAAAAAATCCGACGATAAAGATAAAAAGTAGGCTACCATTTTAACCTTTTATTTTTTATTGTTATTTAGAAACCTTTTTATACAAACTATTTCTCACTAGCCTGGTGATAAACATGAGTAGTAGAGTTATAAAAGAAGGAGACTTTATAAAGTTAGATTTCACAGGACGAATAAAAGATACTGGAGAAATATTCGACTCAACATTAGAGTCAGTTGCTAAATCTGACGGAACTTATGATAAAAATAAGAAGTATGAGCCTTTAATTATTGCCGTAGGAAAAGGGCAGGTTATCAAAGGGCTCGATAAGTTCTTAATCGGAAAGGAGCCTGGACATTACACTGTTGATATAAAACCAGAGGAAGCGTTTGGCAAGAGAAATCCTAAACTTATGAAATTGATGTCAAAGCAGGTCTTCTTAAAGCACAATATAAATCCCTTTCCCGGCCTCAGAGTAGAGATGGACAATGCTCTGGCAACGATAGTCAGCGTTACTGGAAGCAGGGTTCTCGTAGACTTTAATCATCCTTTGGCTGGCAAGGAAGTCACATACGAAATAGACATAAAAGGTTTTGTAGATGATAAGAAGGAGCAAATCAGCGTCGTGGTTGAATCAGTATTGGGCAAAAAACCAGAAGTTGTGGAGAAGAATGGAGAATTTGTTCTTGACTTCTCCAAATTGGACGAGAACATGAGAAAAGTGGTTGGTTTATTGCAGAAAGAGATTAAAGAGGAAGTTAAGAATAAGACAGGCGTAGATGTTAAATTAGAGGGGACTGTGGACTCTTCTAAAGAGGAAAAGAAAGAAGAGCCTGTCAGTAAAGAGGCAGAAGCTCAATAAAC
>WAPY01000068.1 GCA_015520525.1 Candidatus Woesearchaeota archaeon | reverse complement strand
CTCTTATAAACTACTGGGAGATGTCTTATTCCATTGTCTCTCATCTTTATTAATGCTTCATATATGTCCTCATTTGGCTTCACGGTTATTACTCTGCTCGCCATAGCATCTTTGACTTTTGTCTTTACACTTTTCCCCTCAGCTACAATCTTTCTAACAATGTCATGTTCTGTAATTACTCCAACTAACTTGTCATTTTCTACAACAGGCAGTCCGCTTATCTTCTCTTTTTTCATAAGTTCAGCGCAGCTTTTTATTGTGGCGTCAGGAGAAATGATAATTGGATTTTTTGTCATTGCATCCAGAACTTTGTAGCCGGTTTTCATAGGTAAAGAAAAGTTATACTTTATCATACTTATAAGCTTATCGCAACGGAAATATATATCTTATATTTGAAGAAAATATTTAAACATAATTGGACAATTCAAGATTAATATACATAAAAGTAAAACAAAATAGAATAATTTATTTACTTAATAGTTGAGCATTATCTCTGCGTTGTCTCCAAAGAGTTTTTCCACAGACTCAATCAGCTTCTTATTAATTCCTTTCTTTGTTGTCTTCGCTTCTTTAAGTATTCTGCTTGCTTCATCCTCATTAATTTCTTTCTTGTCTTTAAATTCCCCGTCACTAATTTTAATATCCCAAATCTTCTTTTTGTCCTTGACATTTGGATATACAACTGCTTCTCCTTCCAGCAGAATAATTTCTGCGACATCTCCTTTTCCGTACTTCACTCTTATCTTTGATTGCTCTATGTCTAAGAATCTTCTCCTTTGGACGAATTCAATTATGTCTTTTATGAAGTTCTGCGATTCTTTGAAAGCTTCTTCAATTTCTGCTTTGGATATTGTCTTGTTGTCATACTTTTTCTTCCAGGCTATTATCTTCTTGAACTGTTCTTCTTTTTCCTTTGGTATTCTTCCTGTGTTTATTAGTTTATCCTGGAATTCTTTCAGAAGGTCTTCTTCCTTTGCGTATTCAACTCCCTCTGTCTTTAAAGCGTCTCTGACAACATTCACTATTGTGTTATATATTTCCTTCATGTGCTCTTCTTCCCTCATCTTCGTTACTTGAGAGAAAAGCCTGTCTATTCTCTTTAAGAACTTGTCAGCTTCATTGTATATTTCATCTATTTCTTTGCCGGTCACTTCTTTTCTGACGCCATGCTCTATATCTTTCCTTATCTGTATTACCTTCTCAAGTGTTTTAACATACTTGTCCTCGAGGAGTTTTTCCTTCTTGACAAATATCTCTCTCAACATTTCTGCTGTTTCTCTTGGGTCTTGAGGCGGAAGTCCATACAGCATTAATGCGGCCTGCGCAGGAGTTAAAATAGCGTAGTATAAATCTTCTGTGCCTATGTCCCTCAATTTCCCTTTTACTCTGATGAGCATTTCTTTTCCACTGGCTTTGAATATATTTATAGCTTCAATACTTGGTTTTATCCTGCCCATCTTCAAGAGGTATTTCCAAGGCATGAATATTCCCCTGTCATAGAAGGGGACTCCATCCCTTAAGAGTGTAAATATTACGGGATTTGCGTCCCTGAGAGAATCCCAAAAGTCAGTTAGTATGTAGACTTGTATATTGAGCTTGTTTCTTATCCCAGTTATCTCTCCGGCGTCCAAGCCCATCTTTATTATTATAGCTCTTAATTTGTCTTTGAGTTCCGCCCTGCTCATCCTTTTAACATCTGTATCATCTATGACTATCCAAACATCTATATCGCTGTTCTTGGTTGCTCTTCCCTTTACGAGAGAGCCCGCTAGCACATAACTTACTATATATTTTTCAAACTTTTGAAGAACCATTGTTTTGTGAATTTCTGCTATTTTTATTGCAGACATCATGCCCTTGTCGTATATTATTGCAGATGAAGCGATCTCTCTGAGCTTTTCATAATCTCCGTCGTAGCAGTTCTGCCACAATTTTGACAGGATTAATGTTTCAGGTTCTATGAGTTTTGAGGTTTCCTCTGCGAATTTCTTAATTATTAAAGAAAGCTTGCTCTCGAGTTCTTCCTTGCTCATCTTCTTCGAGTCGCTGTCATCTACGAGGACGAGAACTCTTACTTTATTGTCATCTTTCTTGCTGTCCTCTTTTTTATTATCCTTTGATTTTGGAAGAATGGTAATTCCTAAGATGTAATCCCCGAACTTGTCCACAACTTTCTTCTTAAATTTCTCTGTTTCTTCAAGTATCTCCTTTATCTTGCTCTTTATTTTAGGATTGTTGATTATGTTTTTTAGGCTGTTCTCGGCCGCTTTTTTGTCAATCTCTTTTTCCTTTTTTTTTGTTTGATTAACCATAATAGCACCTCTTTTTTTGGTTTACTAAGTATTAAATGCTAACATTCTTCTGTTCTTT
>WAPY01000067.1 GCA_015520525.1 Candidatus Woesearchaeota archaeon | reverse complement strand
GTTCTGAATCATTATATAGTCAAAAAGGTAAGTTTTAAGAGAGTTAATAATTCAACAGTTAGAGTTGTTAATGTGTCCTGGAATTCAAACTCTTTGGTAGGCCAGCCTCCAAAAGTAAATCAAGACTTGTCTTTTCTGTTCATATTTATCGCTATTCTCATAAGCACCCTCTTATTCTTCATTCTGGTTAAGTTTAAGGCAAAACCCCTTTGGGGTTTGTGGTATGCTTTGGCTGTTTTCTCCGCTTCGGCAATATCCTTAGCGGCTTTTGTGAGCGAAGTTTGGGCTGTTGTTTTAGCTGTTTTGATAACTCTGCTTAAGGTTAAGTCGAAGAATCCTTATATTCACAACTTGACTGAACCTTTTATCTATGCTGGTGTGGCTGTTATTCTTGTTCCCTTCTTCAACATGTTCTCTATCTTTGGATTGCTTATTTTGATAGCAATTTATGATTATATAGCAGTCAATAAGAGCAAGCATATGATCTCTTTGGCTAAGTTCCAACTTTCAAACGGCAATTTTGTCGGCTTGGCAGTTCCAAAGAATATAAGTAAGGTTAAGGGTAATGTTCAAATGCTGAGCAAAGAGAAGAATAGCAGAATCAAAAATAAAGGAGATAAAACACTCAATAAAAAGATTCAGAAGTATGAAGACAAAGGCAACATCGCTATTCTCGGCGGCGGCGACATAACTTTCCCTTTGGTCTTTGCTGGAGTTATGCTTAAGTATTTTCCAATTCAAAAAGTTCTTTTAATACCCTTATTCTCTGCTGTTGCTTTAACTCTCCTTTTCGTTTACTCGAGGAAGAATAAGTTTTATCCTGCCATGCCCTTCTTGACTGCTGGCTGTGCTTTGGGTTATGTTGTTGCCCTCTTGATTTAATCTTTTAATTTTTCTTTCTGAGTATCGTTGCTTTCTCACCAACGAGTTCTTTAAAATCCTGAGCGTCCTTCAAACTTCCAACTATCATTCCATAATGCATGGGCACGGCTAACTTTGGACTTATAATCTTCACTGCTTCTGAGGCTTCCTCAGAGTTCATTGTGTATGTTCCTCCCACTGGAAGCAGAGCAATGTCTACTTTGCCTTTGAGTTCCTTCATTTCAGGTATCATGTCTGTATCTCCAGAATGGTATATTGAAACTCCTCCAACTTTAATCAAGTATCCCAACCAATTATACTCTCTCTTGTGGAAGCTCTTATTTATGTTGTATGCAGGTATTGTTTCAACAAGCATATCATTAATTTTTATACTGCTGTTCGGTTCAATTATCTTTATGTCTAATGTTCTTTGTATTCTGTTGAGTTTGCTGTTGCAGTCGGCGGGGCATACAATTATTGTATCATCTTTCAATAATTTTGTTATGTCTTCAGGACTGCAATGGTCGTAGTGGCTGTGCGTTATGAAAATAAAATCTGCTTTGTTGGATTCTGATATTTTCCCGCTTATTTTGAAGGGGTCTATAAATATCTTCTTTCCTTCATAAGTTATCAGGAAGGATGCGTGCCCAAGCCATTCAACTTTGACTCCTTCAATTTGGATGTAATCTTTCATACTATCACCTCATGAGTTGTTTAACTGTTTAAGTATTGCTTCGGCGAATTCTTTCGCATGCTCCGGGCCGTTCGATGTGATTATGTTGCCGTCAACAACTACTGATTGGTTTACATATTTCGCTCCTCCCATCAGCAGTCTGTTTATGAAGCTGTGGTCCCAAACGGTTGCGTGTTTTCCTTTCAGCACTCCCGAGTTCGCTAATATAACCGGTGCTAAGCATATTGCTCCTATTGTTTTGTTGTCTTTATTAGCTTCAAGAATCATATTTCTCACTGAGTTGTCTTTGAAGTATACTGACGCTCCAGGACCTCCAGAGAACACAAGTGCGGATGCATTGCTCAACAGTTCATTGCTCATTTGGTTTATTGTCGCATTAACTTTAACCTCTTTTCCTTTCACACTAAAAGCAGTTTCGTGCGATGATACAGTTATAACTTCATATCCTGATTTCTCAAACATTTCTCTCGGTATAAAATACTCTTCATCTCTGAAATTGTTTGGGGCGATCACCATGATTACATATCTCCCATTTATTTGAAGGTTTTTTTCTCCTACTTTCTCATGATGGTTGCATCCGTTTAGGAAGAACACTAAAAAGACCAAGCTTATCATAAATATTACAATGGATGCTTTATTTTTACTTTTGTTTTTTGCCATAACAGTGATATTTATCAGGTTATTAAAATATTTTTGCGTTGAGTTGCTTTAATTTAGTAATGTTTAAATACCTCCATTTTAAACTTCTGAATGTGGCGGGCAAGCTGGGGAGTCAGCCCTTCCCTGAACCACAAACGGGCTTTATGGTGGAGCTTTGTCTGGGATGAGGCATTAATCTTATGCTCTGGTCCCGTTGTCCGACGAGGATTCCCTGTCTTTCAGGATTCCTCCTGTTGAGAACCTGGTCAGGTCCGGGAGGAAGCAGCCATAATTGACAGGAGGGGTGTCTGAGAGGTAGCGGGGTTGAGAAGGCTTCGGGATTACCAGGGCATGGGATTAGTGTCAAGTTCTGGACGCCCGCCACACTTTATACTCTAAATTTGAGAATTTTCAAAGAATTTTTCACAAGTTCAATTTTTACTTTATCCTCTTCTTTTAATTTAAATTCTTCGCTGACGCTGTCAAAAACAAGTATCATTTCTTTCAATGCTTTTATCGTCACTCTATTCACAGCTCCCATTTTCACACTTGCTTTGTGAACTTTGTTCGAGTATAAATCCCTAACTGCAAAGTATTCTTTGTCCGGGTCGCTGAATGTTTTCCCAGTTATTGATTTGAACCAAGAATTTGTTCCCACAGCTGTACTTACAACCACTCCTGAGGATATTTGAGTTTCTCTTTTCCTTCCAACGCACAACTTGTATTTTGATGTTTTGTACGGTCTTTTCTCTCCTATGTATATGTCGTTTAAGGCAAGAGGTCCTGCCCTTTTGCCGTTCACTTTTGCTCTTAATCTTGGGAATGTTTGAACTTCCGCTTCATCTAACATTCCAGGTTTGAACTCATTCACTGTTACGCTTGAGAAGAAAGCTTCTCTCCTGCCAGGCCTAGGATTAACGCCCATTATTTTTGTTTTATCTATGAACTGAGCTGTCCTCAAGAATGTTCCATCGCCTCCGACGACTATTGTTACATCATAAGTTATTTTCCCGTCTTCTAAGATTCTCTTTATAAATCTCCTGTCGAGAAGTTTTACATTTCCATAATTTGACTTCAAAAATTTATTATACACTCTCTTCGCGTATTCTTTCTCTCTTTCTAAGTAAACTATGAGAATTCTCATTTTATTTTATTCACTCCAGCAGGATTATTGCCGGTTTTCCAGGCAGTGCTTGTTTTGCTTTCGCTTCTTTTGAATCCTGCTCCAATTCCAGTATTATTTTTAATTTAGTGTCTTTCTCAAGTTCATCTTCAAAGTCTTTAAGGAATGTTTCCTCATCTTTTTGAGTAATTCCTCCAATCAACAATGAGGGATTTTTAACAATCTTTTGTATTAACTGCGAAGTCTCTTTTCTCTTCAATCTTTCGTCAGCCATTATTTCTTTTATTATCTCGCTGATGTTCCTTGTTTTATTAAGAAGAGCTTTAACTTTATCAAATAGTTCATATTTCCATTTGTCTGATATTATCAGCTTCGCTTTTGTAAATGATTTTCCTGTTTTCTTCTGCACGAGATTTTTTGTATTTATCAGGTCTGATTTAACTTTATCTTTGATTGTGTGCAATCTCTCAAGTTTCTCGTCTATGAAGTTTTTATTCTGCTCCGGCCATTTCTCAAGGCTTATTAGAGTGTCATGTCCCATGTCGTGCCATATTTCTTCGCACATGTGCGGCGTGAACGGTGCTAGCATTAAAGTTATTTCTTCCGCGACTTCGTTGAGAACTGCTTCGCTCAGTTTGTCTTTTGATTTTATAACTTCATTTGTTAAGTTCGTAAGTTTCAGCAATGCTATGTTAGTTCTAAAGTTTGTTATATCCTCTGCAATTTCTTTTATGAGAGAGTGTGTCTTTGACAGGATGTATTTTTCCTTGCTGTTAAGAGTCTCATAATTTATTTCTTCATTTGTTTTCTTAAGCCCGCTGAATGTTTCAAGCACTTTGTTCAAGAATTTATACACTTTATCAACTCCTTCTGTGCTCCACTCCAACTCTTTCTCAGGAGATGCTGCTGAAAGCACGAAGAATCTTGCAGTGTCTGGTCCATATTTGTCTATTATTTCTCCTGGGTCCACCACATTTCCTTTGCTCTTGGACATGGCTTCTCCATCTTTTAGAACCATTCCTTGAGTCAGCAGTCTTTTGAACGGCTCGTCAAAGTCAAGCAGTCCTATGTCCCTCAAAGCTTTTGTGAAGAATCTTGAGTACAGCAGGTGAAGAACTGCGTGCTCTATTCCCCCTATGTATTGGTCTACGGGCATCCAATACTTTACAGCTTCTTTGTTGAATGGGAGTTTGTCTTCCCTTGGACTTGTGTATCTCAGGAAATACCACGATGAATCAAAGAAGGTGTCCATCGTGTCTGTTTCCCTCTCAGCTTCTTCTCCGCATATTGGACATTTTGTTTTTA
Source organism: Candidatus Woesearchaeota archaeon (assembly GCA_015520525.1). Classification (GTDB taxonomy): domain Archaea; phylum Nanobdellota; class Nanobdellia; order Woesearchaeales; family WAPY01; genus WAPY01. Next base: position 1,629 of record WAPY01000067.1, on the reverse strand, counting down.
CAAAATTTTCTGATGTCTTCAAAGGATTTCCTTCTCCTGTAAATTGAACATCTTTCGGCAGGAGCACTGGAAGGTCCTCATAAGGCACGGGCACATACCCGTGTTTTGGACATTTTATCATAGGTATTGGTGTTCCCCAGTATCTCTGTCTTGATATCAGCCAATCCCTTAATTTGTACTGAACTGTTTTCTTTCCCCATCCTTTCTCTTCCAAGTATTTTGTTATTTTCTCTTTTGCTTCTTCGTTGTCAAGCCCGTTAAAGTCTCCAGAATTAATTAGAACGCCTTCCCCTTCGTAGGCTTCTTTCATATCTTCAACTTTCAAGTCTTTGTCCTTTGGCTTTATCACTAATTTCATGGGTATGTTATACTTCTTCGCAAATTCAAAGTCTCTCTGGTCGTGTGTCGGAACAGCCATTACTATTCCAGTTCCGTAATCTAAGAGAACAAAATTCGCAAGGTATATTGGAACTTTCTCTCCATTGACTGGATTTACAGCGTATTTTCCTGTGAATATTCCCTCTTTTTCCTTGTCTTCTGCTGTCCTTGTTGCTTTTTCTTCTATAACCACTCTCCTAACAAATTCTTTGACTTCTTCTTCCTTATCCGTCCCCTTTATAAGCTCGGGAACTATTGGATGTTCAGGAGCTATGACCAGGAATGTTACTCCAAACAAGGTGTCAGGTCTTGTTGTGAACACTTGCAGGTTTTTGTCTGAATTCTCAAGCTTAAAATTTACTAATGTCCCTTCGCTTCTTCCTATCCAGTTTCTCTGCATAACTTTAACGCGTTCGGGCCAGTCAAGTTGGTCCAAGTCTTTGAGCAGTTCGTCTGCGTAGGCTGTTATTTTTAAGAACCATTGTTCTATGTGTTTTACTTCAACTTTTGTATGGCATCTCCAGCACCTGCCGTCTATAACCTGCTCGTTCGCAAGCACTGTTTTACAATGGGGGCACCAGTTTACTGCTGATTTTTTCCTATAAATTAATCCTTTCTCGTAGAATTTTAAGAATATCCATTGATTCCATTTATAATATTCTGGTTTGTATGTTTCAACTATCCTGTCCCAATCATAACTAAAACCTAACTGCTCCTGCTGTTCTCTCATCATTGCTATACAACTGGCAGTCCATTCTTCAGGGTCTTCCTTGTGTTTTATTGCCGCATTCTCTGCAGGCAGTCCGAATGAATCGTAGCCCATTGGGTAGAGGACATTGTAGCCTTGCATTCTCTTGAACCTTGCGTATGAATCTCCTAAGCTGTAGTTCCTAACATGCCCCATGTGAAGTTTTCCTGATGGGTAAGGGAACATTTCTAAGCAGTAGAATTTTTTCTTTGATGGATCTTCAGATACTTTGAAAGCGTGAGTTTCTTTCCAAACATTCTGCCATTTTTTAGCTATACTTTTTAAGTTAAGTTTGGGATTGTTCTCGCTCTGTTCTTTCTGGTTTTCGTTCATAATGCACCTCCCTGAATGAGTGTTATGTTAGAGTAAAGGTTTTTTATATTTAAACATAACTGAAAAGGAAGAGGCAGAAAGTAAAAGAAAAGGAAAGGGAGTATGAATGAAATTTAATAAAGAATAAAGTATTTGGTTAAATTGTTTTTTCTCTTACTAATTGTAAAGCG
>WAPY01000066.1 GCA_015520525.1 Candidatus Woesearchaeota archaeon | reverse complement strand
GGAGATAATATTATGTTTGAGCATAGAAACAAAATCTCCTCTGTTCTTTCCTTTAAGGGATATTTCTGGAGAGTATGATATTAATAAAACTCTTTCAAATCCCTTAACATCATCCAAGATATTATAAGAATTATTTCTCATGATTTTTTAAAGTTAGTTAACAAGTTGAATGAGCTGTACGAAATAAAAATAAAACAAATAAAAAGTAATAAATTTTAACCGCAGTGGGCGTTTTGAGGTGTTGTCGGAGCTTCACTAAAATTGGTAACCGAACAACCGGCAGGCTTTGCTCCAGAGTACTCTGCGCATATAGCGTCCAAGTAACCTTTAGGCGTCCTTGCTCCATTGTACAAGTTGCCACCAACAAACACAGTTGGGGATCCGGAAGCGCCAACAGCTTCAGCAAGTTCTTTTGCCTCCTCCAAATACTTTGTCCCATTCTTCTCAACACAATTCTCAATCTTGTTTACATCCAAGCCTAATGATTGAGCCACTGCCTTCCACTTTGCATCTGAGTTGCTTGGGTTGCTTTCATTATTCATAGCGAGGGCGAAGTCAAACCAGGATTTAATTCCATAAAGCTTGTAAACACACATCTCCCTCTCATCCTCATGAACCTCCTGAATGCCGTGCATTGAACATAGAGTCCCATTAGCCATGCAGTAAGCTGGGCTTCCTCCAGCATAGTTTGAGTAGATAATGTAATGCGGAACAAAGATTGCGTTGTTCTTCAAAGCCTCATAATAAACCGGAGCAATTGCCTCTTCAGCCTGATTTCCAAACGGGCAGTAAGCCATGACAAAGAAGTCAATCCTCGGCTTACCAGCTGTCTCGTTTTCAAACTGTGATTTCAGCTTAGCTTCTTCAGAATACTGCGCCTCAATCTTAGCTCTTTTAGCGGCATCTAAGTAGTAAGGTGTTCTCGAAAGTGTTTCTCCAGAGATGTAATAATACTGCTTGTAAGGATTAAATATGTCCTTCCTAACCTTGTTCCACTCAGCCGAAGAGTTCATTTGGGACTGCAAAACCAAAACTGCAGGAAGAGCTTTTATACCCTTAACTTGAGACAGTATTTTCTTCCCAAGAGCAGAATCATAAGGAACTACAACAACTTTAAAGTCACCGAAAAACTGCTTCACTCCCTTGTTAAAGTCTTCATTGTTACAGTATGAACATTTACTGTTTTCCACTAAGTACATCGTCGGCTGGCCGCTCGCGCTTATCAACCCTGAACTTCCAGAACTTGAATGATTATGAACTCCCAAATTCCAAACTCTAAATCCTTGAGTTGGTATTGAAATCAACAAGGCCAAAGCCAACAATAAAGAAACCACCTTCCAAGTTGTATCAGTATTTGAAGGCTTAAAATTCTTTATTGTTCTTTCCCTATGATGCTCTTCTTGATTGTGCTTGATAACTTTATTATTCTTAACTTCATGCTTTTCTTCCTTTTTCTTTTCCTTAGCTTCTTTAACATTCTCTTTATGCTCAGAATGCTTCTTATGTTTTGACATAATAACCACCTCTTTTAGTAAGCATAAAGGGATGTTTTTAAAAGTTTTGTTTTTATGGAAAAACTTCCTAAGCTCATTTAAGAGGGAAACAAAAGATTAATAAATAAGTTAACAATCGTTAATTAAATGCTCCAAAGACAAGAAGTTGAAGTATGGTATGTTTTGCCAGCAATAAGAAAAGAATTAGTTGAAGAACTTCTGAAGAGAGGAGTCAAAAAAAGCGACATCTCAAAGATGTTAAACATAACAAAAGCGTCAGTATCACACTACACAAAAAACAACAGAGGAAATGAAATCCTGTTAAAAGGGATGAGAAAGGACATCAAAAGGGGGGCTGAAAGGATACTGAATGGAGAATGTCCAACAAGCATAATTCAAAGCTTATTAATAATATCCTTAAAAAAAGGAATAACCTGTCAAATTCACAAACAGATAGATGATGTAAAGGAAGGATGCAACATATGCAACAAACTGTATAAAAATGTGAAGGTGAGCTTATGATTGAAGTAAAAAATTTGAGCTTGGTAAAAGAGGACAAGAAAATATTGGATAATGTAAGTTTCAAAACTGACAAAAAAATATTTGCAGTGATAGGAGCAAATGGAGCAGGAAAAACATCCTTATCCTACTGTTTAATGGGAGTAGAAAAGTGCGGAGGGAGTATAATAGTAAATGGTAAAGAAATAAACAATTTAAAAATATATGAAAG
>WAPY01000065.1 GCA_015520525.1 Candidatus Woesearchaeota archaeon | reverse complement strand
TTTATTTTTTTAACTAAGTAATTAATAAAAATGGGCAGTATAATAGGTTTAGATAATAAAATTGGTTTAAAATTTCTAAAGAAGTCAGTGTATAACGCTTCAAATTTGCCATTTATATCATACTTATCGGTCAATTGAATTTCTTTTAGACTGAATCTAATCATGTCATACAACTCATCATAAGAACAACATTCTCCATTAATCTTTTCATCTAAGGAGGAGATTATTTCTTCAATTAGACCTGAATTTTTAGGAGAGTTAATTTCAACAGGAACATTTTTAGATAAACTAGAAGCATTGGATAAATCTCTTTCATTTCCTTCTGGTTTTTCTAATCTAACATATTTTTGGAGATTATTAAGTAAATATTTATTATTTTCAGAGGAATAACCAATTAAAGTGAGCGCTTCCGATAAATTTTTCTCTGTACCTAAAACGATTATCTCCTTCATAAAAGAAGACTTAGAAATCTTATAAAGGTAGGGCTGTAATAATTCAACATGATGTATACTTAAAGCCTCTTTAGACTCAGCAGAAGGTATTTTTTCATAATGATTATTAATCTGAATATGTCCTTCGTCATTCTGATAAAGAGAGGAAGATAAAATGATATCATCATAGCGTGTCAAAAGCAATAGTAATTTTTCTCTATTTTTATTGAGAGCTTTCTTATTATAAAATAGGTCTTCTTTTCTTAAATCAAGAATCGCCTCTTCTAAGTCCTTATTCATACAACAAATAACTACTTGGAAGTATTTAAATTTTTTGTTAGCAGAATAACAAGAGGAGATTAAATAAACAGAAAATGAACAGAAGATAAATAAAAATAAAAGAAAATGGATAAAACAAGAAAATTTAGAGGTCCGTCATCTTTTTGATGAGAACTCTTGAGTCGTTGGGCCTTACTTTAAGGTTTGAGCCAACAATAATTTTAACATTCCCCCTCTCAGCAGACCTCACTAAATCATGGTCAACATCGCCGTCAACAACTATAGCATAGACGCCTGAGTGTATACTGTTGAGGGTTGCTTTAAGCTCCGTAAGGGGAACCTTTCCAAGAACCTTCAAGTTCTGGTCAAGCATGCAGGCGCCTCTGGTTCCGAGAAGACTCTCTGCTATATCTTTAAGCTTGCCTTTCTCCGAGCCTGAAAGTTGAACAGTCCTCTGATTGCTGCTGTTCCTGTTGTGATTGTTCTTTAAGCCCCCATAAGAACTGCTCTTCCTCTGAAGCTTATCACTGTTGCTTGCAGCGATATGATCTTTCCCTCCAATCTCCATGAGATACTGTTCTCTCGTTATTTTTGACCTCAAGGCTTTGTGGATCTCCTTCTTCGTTATCTCTTCAACCTCTTTGCCATCGGGCGCTTGAGCTACAAAATCAACATCCGCAACATTCAAAAGCTCTCTAATTATGAGGTTGCCACCCCTGTCTCCATCAGTGAAGACTGTAACTGTCTTCCTCTTGCTTAAATCAACAATTGTCTTCGGGACGCTTGTTCCATTTATAGCAATGGCGTTCTTGAACCCATGCTTAAGCAGGTTAAGAACATCCGCTCTTCCCTCAACAACGATTATCTCATCTGAGTCGTCTATTGCAGGTCCCGCTGGAAGTTTATCCTTTCCGTAGGATTGAATTTCCATCATCCTAACAGAGTAGGCAACTTCATCGCTCAAGTCTTGCGAGTCTGGTATCACATCTTCAAGCATTTTCTTCAAGAGTTCTTTAGCCCTGTCAATAACATATCTTCTCTTGCTGACACGAACATCTTCTATTGAGGTCACTTTAACTTTAGCGTTGCAAGGTCCTATCCTTTGGATTATTTCCAAAGCAGCTGCTATTATTGCAGTCTCCGCCTTATCCAACGAACTTGGTATAACTATTGTTCCAACTGTCTTGCCACTCTTTGTCTCAACATTTACCTCAATTCTTCCTATTCTGCCGGACTTCTGAAGTTCTCTAAGCTCTAAATCAGGTCCCAAGAGACCTTCTGTCTGACCGAATATTGCACCAATAACATCTGGTTTATCAACGACGCCGTCAATAGTTATATCAGCGTGTATAATATATTTAGCCGAAACTGGACTTATCTTTCCCATAAAATCACCTTCTATTCTTATCTTATAATACTTGTTTTATTTTTTATTCAATTTACAAATCAATCCTCTGAGAAGAAGCTCATTCAATCTTGATAATTCAAGATTCTCAATAATCCAAAATAATCCAATTGTGAAAATGATGAAAGTATGAGCATCTTCTCGGCCTTGTGATTGATTGTGAAAATAAATGACGCCCGCGACACTAACTCCCAAGTTCATAGCTTGAATATTCGTAAGCTCCCTCGAGTACCTCTCATGGCGGGCTGACCGTGCAAGAGTGTCTCCGAATCATTAAAGGCCTGAAGACCCAATCTTCGAAGGACCCATTTGCACACTTAGAAGGAGAATTCAATAATATATAAAAGTTTTGTTAAGCAGAAAGAAGCACCAAAAAGCAAATTTCAGCGTAATTTAATC